>NZ_QODK01000008.1 GCF_003324485.1 Cohaesibacter intestini
AACGCGTAAAACAGCGAAGCCTGCACTCCGCTCTGGTTGCCCATCATGCCCCGATCCTCCATTCTCAAAGGAATTGAATCAGGACTTCAACACCAAAGCAACGCCTACTTTTTCAACGGAATCGGCCGTGAATGCTATATCCGCGCAGGATCAGGCAGGGTGATTGCTGCGGCGCACCAGGCAGTTCCGAGCCCGTTGTGACAAATGCTTTAGCATGAACAAACGGCAGCTTTTCGCAGCTGGTAGACTATTTGGGCAATTGGTCCAGTTCGGATACTTCTTTTTCGATCAAAGAAATCATTGAGGCGATGCGGGCAAATTTGCTCCTGCCACGCCTGAAGATCAACCAAAGGTCATGATAATGCTTGATGGGTAAATCCAGTATGGAGACATCACTACGCCTAGCAAACGCATCGACCCCCGATTTGGGCAGTATCGCAAACCCTAATCCTTCCGCAACCGGAATAAGGATCTGCCCTATTTGATTGACGGACGTTCGCGTTCTCAGCTGATCCGAGCCTCGGTACTCCTTTGCGAAATTTCTCCCAAGAAGCTCATCGGCATGTTCATACCCATCTGGGTGGGCGACAAATCCGAGTTTGTTCAGGTCTTCTAGCCCAACCTCTTGGGTTTGCATGGACTTCGGAACCACCAAGCAGAGCTCCTCACGCATGATCATCTTGGCTTCAAGTTGCGGCTGGAGGGGCCGGGTCGCCAGGATACCCAAATCCAATTCTCCGCGAATAAGGCCGCGTGTCACATCGCCTTGCGGGGCAGCTGTCAGGTGAAGCGCAAGATCAGGGGCCGTTCGCAAACGCTCCAAAAGATGTGGATAGAGCCACATCGCAAAGCTACCCGAACATCCGATCCTGACCTCGCCCACGCCTGGGTCATCCCGCTGCATCAATTCCTTAAGTTCACGTTCCTGTCGGCGACGGGCTAGTCCTACTTTGAAAAGAGCTTCACCGGCTGGGGTTGGCGTGAATGATTTCCCGTCCTGCACGATCAGGGTCTTGCCGACTTGCGCCTCCAACTTTCTAAGATGCTGCGACACACCGGGTTGTGTCATCCCCAGCACGTCAGCCGACCTTGTGAAATGACCAATCTCACAAAGAGTCGTGAAAGTGTTCAACCAAGTTGCATTTAGCATGATGATAACAATCCATTATTTAAAATATACATATCGATAATTTCAGGAAATGTCACTGCTAACCTATCTTCCAGCCAACGCAAATGAAAGGAAAAGCAATGACACCTACACCACGCACTTTCTCACACATTGGTCTCTCAGTACCGGATCTGGATAAGGCCGTTGCATTCTACCGGGATATTCTGGGTTTCTACGTGATTATGGAACCGACGCAAATCACTGAAGACGACAGCGACATTGGCCAAATGTGCAGTGATGTCTTGGGTGAAGGTTGGAGTAAATTCCGCATCGCGCACCTCGCGACGGCCGACCGCATCGGGTTTGAGCTGTTTGAGTTTGAAGGCCATCACGCACCGGAAAACAACATGGATTTCCGACAACACGGAACGTTCCATTTCGCCATTCAGGATCCAAACCTCGAAGACCTCTTGGCGAAGATTGTTGCTGCAGGCGGCAAACAACGCATGCCGGTCCGAGAGTATTTCCCCAATGAAAAGCCTTATCGCATGGTTTATGTTGAGGATCCATTTGGGATCGTTTTCGAGCTATACAGTCACAGCTATGAGCTGACCTACTCGGGAGGGGCCTACTCTTAGGCCAGGGCAACCCAACCTGCAAACCGGACCTTCAACAAGAAGTCTGAAAGGTTCGGTTTGTCCGCCCTGCGGTCATCCGGCATCTGAAAATGCTGCGGTTTGCACGACTGGCAGCTTCCAGAAAGACGAAATTAAACCCCGAAAGTCGGCAAGGGCCGTTTCTTTGAATAGAAAAAGCTTGGCAAATAGACGGCGGCAGAGAGCTGCCGTCTAAAGTTTACGAAGTTCCCGTTGGTTCACGTGAACCGGCAAAGGTGAACAAAAAGGGAAAATGAAGGCATTTCCGGTTCAAAACGAAGTTCCCGTTCGTCGATTTTCTGCGGTTTCGACAGGCGGGAACAGTCTTGACATCGAAGGGGTCACTGGTTCCTTGTAAAGGGGGATCATTTGGTTTTGCGCACATGCATTTGAGCGAAAGAATAGCCAATAATGCTACAGCGCTGAGAAGGATTTTTGTGTAACAATTTGCGTAACAAATTGTGTAACAATGCATGTGGTGATGCGGCTCTATATCGCATAAATAAGCCGTTTTGGTCGGTGGTTCGAATCCACCCGACTGTACCATTTCACTCTGATGATTTTCCCGAAAAACAAATAGTTCAAACCACTAGCTTTCTTGCGGTGTGGTTGTCTTCGTCCTGTGCGCAGCTTTGTATAGCAAATCGGGCAACAAAGGCTCGCTATGAGGGATGAGCCAAGCTCTCTGCAACAATCCAGAAAGACTATGGTGGGGATCGAAAATGAGCGACACACCAGCATCAGGCTCCGGGACGGTCAAGCGTACCAGCCCACCGGCGCAACCTGATGGGCGTTTTTTGTGTCAAATCCGATCGGGGTGGCTACGCCCAACAGCAATGATCAGATGATCAGCACCGAAATGTCGGAAGGCTGCAAGCGTGAGCGGACTGCATGCTGGCTTAGGCAACTTTGTGTTTTTTTCTTGAAATGTGCAACCAGAAATTAATCATAGCAACAAGAACTAACTATGACTCGTGTCTAGCGAGGGTGTTAAAAGGGGTGAGTATTTGTGTTATACTGAGATTATGCCTGATGTCGAAGCGATGCTGATGCTTTAATATTTAACAGTAGTGACTAAAACAATATAGACCTCATAAAGTCTTTAATGTTTTCTAAGGTAGTTTTCTCTATTCTCCACGCATTGGAGGCCTTATGCGTCTGTATAAATACCTATACTCGTTGTGCGATCGTCCCAGAACTGTTGCTGCAGCGCTGTTTTTTGCGCTCTTTTCAGCGAGTTTGATGATTGCTGGCACACTGTTTGTTTTTCAGGTTTTTCTGAATCTGGAAACACAATTGAATCGTGAGATCGCAAAGGTTGATCAGCTTGATTCTGCTTTTCACACGACGATGGTGGCGCTGAATTCCCACAACAGCACGGAAGCTTGCTCGCCGGAATTTCATCATTGGTTGAGTACAATCGCATTCTTGCCGGATGGTATCCATGAAATTCTATATTCAGACAAGGATCAGTCCTGCTCGGTCAGTCGTGGAAAAATTCCAGAAGGAATTGAATTGGGCAAGGCCGATCTCGTGCGGCGCGATCTGGGATATCAATTCTGGATGGACCGTGATCTTGGGGTTATCGGCTATCCCGGTTTGCAAGGCACGTTCTTAAGAGAAGGCAATTTTTTGCTTGTCCTACCACCGTTAAAGGCACAGGAGACTTGGCTGCATGGGCAAAAGCAAGAATTTGTGACACCAACGAAGGATGGCACATGGTTGCATCGCGGTGGTGCTGCCAGCCTGAAGGACAAATATCCGGATGTTCAAACAGCGCAAGCAGGCTTTTCTGCAACCGATTGGGCTTTTTGGGGCTTCAAATGCGACAGCTTCAATCTCGTCTGTGTCATGGTTGAAGCGCCAGTAACAGGTTTGATTGTGGCCAACAGTCAAACGATCCTTGTTGGTTTGGTGTTGATGCTCACCATTGTCTGGTCGTTAACCCAAGCTGCCAAGACAAAATTCCTCAGTATGATGTCTTTGCCATCACGGTTTGTGCGCACAATGTCAGAGGACAGTCTCGTTTGTCATTATCAGCCCATTCTGTCTCTTGAAAGCGGCGAGATCGAGGGCGTTGAAGTGCTTGTGCGCTGGCGCGACCTGGACGGATCGCTGGTTTATCCAGATCAGTTTTTGCCTGTCGTTGAGAAACGCAATCTATCGCGAATTCTGACGGAAATCGTGATCAAAAATGCTTTGTCGGACCTGAAAAACATTCAATTCGCAGTGGAACACCCCAGGGTAAATATCAATGTTTTCCCCCAAGATTTTGATGCACGCTGGCTGATCAAATTGTTGATGCCCCTGCAAACGGGGGCCTACAATTTCCAGCCAGTGGTTGAGATTGTCGAGACATCCGATCTCCCACTGGAGCCAACACGTGAAGCCATCGCTTTGCTTCGTGCCAGTGGCATCGAAACCTATATCGATGATTTTGGGGTGGGCTATTCAAGCATTCACTATTTGAGTGGGCTCGGAGCGGATGGCGTCAAGTTGGATCGCTTTTTTGCCATGGCACCGGAAGATTCCTTGTCTTCCAAACTGCTGTTTAGTGCAATTGAGATGATCAGTAAAACGGGCCAGAGGCTTGTGGTCGAAGGGGTCGAAACCAAAGCCAAGATGATGAGCTTGCGCGCCACCAATAAGGTTCATCAGTTGCAGGGCTACGGCATTTCACCGCCGGTTGCCGTTGATCGTCTGGCCGCCTTCCTTGAAGAATTCCGGCATAATCACGATCAAGCCACTGCGTTCCACCCCAAAGCAATCAGTGAAATATCGGCCGCCTTCAAATAGATCCACTCACGAAACCACCAACGATGGGATCAGCGATGTGACCTCCTGTTTGTTGCCATTTCTTCTTGGTTTGCAGAAGGAATTGCCGATATCACCGGTTTAGATTAAGATTATTTCAACTCAACAATTGCAGTATTCTATCTATCACAATTGGCCGGTTCAAATTCAAAACGTGAAGCGATGACTATAGAAATGTGCAGTAAGGCAGAAACTTCACAGGAGGCCAAAATGCTTGATGGTTCTGTGACAGAGTTGTTCTTGTTAAACAAGGTGCTCACAGAAAAAGGCAAATTATTTGCCGCGAACCAGAACTTACAGTCCGAAACATCGCTGCAGGTGAATCCAAACCAAACCCGTGACCCATCGCCAAAACACCAAAACCAAGAGGTTCTGCGTTCAGTTTTTGACGAGGATCCCGACTATTTGTTTGTGAAGGACAGAGAAAGCCGCTTTGTCATTGCCAATCGTGCTGTCGCCGCAGATTTGGGTTGCAGCCCACATGAACTGATCGGAAAGACCGATTTCCACTTTCACAGATTGCAACATGGGCGCAAATACTATTCGGACGAACAGAAGGTCATGAGTTCTGCCGTTCCGATACTGCATTTGGAAGAGGTCGTTATTGATTTTCGCGGACGGAAAAAGACCTTTTCTACATCCAAGCTGCCACTATACGACGACCAGAACTGCATTATTGGTCTTGTCGGAATCTGTCGTGAGATCACAAATCAAAGGCAAATGTGATTGAGTTGCGCAGTCTAGCCCCATTATCGATGCGGACAGGCGCAAGTCATTCTGTCAGTTGAGCGGCTACCTGCGTCGCTTACGGCCCATTGGGTCCAGACAAGCCTCGATGGATGCCGTTGCTATCGAGACGGAAGCAAGACTGCGGGGTGCCGCGTCGATAAACCCGACCGGCAGACGATCTTGATCATGTGTTCTTGATCAGGCGCTTTGGCGAAGACTTCCGGCAGAGAGGTCGCCATTTTGAGACAAGAGTTCAATGAGCTGTTCTTGGGTCAAGGGTTTTGAATAATAGAAGCCCTGGACCATATTGACTTGCAATTCGCGCAACAGCTTGAGTTCTTGCTCGGTTTCCACTCCTTCAACAATGCAGTCCAGTTCAATGTCTCTGGCAAGGTTGAGCAGCGATTTGACTATCGTGAAGTTACGGGCCTCGCGATTAAGATTGCTGACAAAGCTCTTGTCGATCTTGATCTTGGTCAGCGGCAGATGATGCAGGCGTGACAACGAGGAATGTCCAACCCCGAAATCATCCAGCGAGACGCCGCATCCAAGGTGTCGGAAGAGGCGCAAGTGCTCCTCGACCTTAGACGAATCTGTACCAAATGCGGTCTCGGTCACTTCCAGATTGATGCGTTGGGGTGCAATATCACTGCGAACAATCCGCTGATAGATCCACATCAGCAGGTCCTCATCCGAGACATCCTTGGCTGACAGGTTGACCGATAGCTGCAAGGCGCTTGGCCAGTCTCTTGCCGCAGCAAGGCTCTTTTCGAAAACGATTTTGGTGATATCGACAACACAGCCGGATGTTTCGGCAACGGGAATGAACTCGGATGGCATTACGTTGCCCAGAGAGACGCTGTTCCATCGGGCAAGCGCTTCGACCGCGATGATGCGATCATGGACGATGTCGACAATGGGCTGGAAGACTGGCGTGATCTCGTCAGAGAGTCCTTCAGATTTCAACGCATGTTGAATCTGCGTGGTGCGCCGCTGTTGGCAATGCAGATATTCGGAGAAGATGGTGCATGTGCCGCGCTCGTTTCGCTTGCCTTGATACAGGGCGAAATCCGCCTTCTCGATGACATCTTGGAAGCTGTCCATGTCTGGATCGAAATGGGCAATCCCGACCGTTGCAGAAATGGCGACTTCACTGTTGTCGATATCGAATGGGCGTTGCATGACCGCGCAGATCTGCTCTCCGATAAGGTGGGAATCCCCATCGGAACAAGGCTCGCTGACAATGAACGAGAATTCATCCCCGCCAACACGGAAAAAATCCGTTCCGGGGAACTGAGACGTCAGAGTTTGAAGCCGCAGCCCGACCTGTTTGAGCAATAAGTCGCCCACCATGTGGCCATACATGTCATTGATTGGCTTGAAACCGTCCAGATCGATGGCTCCCACCGCGATGGAGTTTTTGCTCTGACAAGCCTCCATGCATTGGCGCTCAAGGGCATTGTAGAAGGCCCGACGATTGGCCAGATCGGTCAGGCTATCCCGGTTGGCCAACCGTTTGTTGACTTCAATCAGTTGCTTGGAACGAACTTCCTCTTCGACCATGTGGCAGAAATGGCGATAGCTCTGGCGCATCACGAACAACATGCCGGCGCAAACCAGAGTCACATTGACCGCTGCAGCTCTAAAAAAGACCGTGTCGGAAAAGAGAAAGAAACCCACAAAGGTACCATTCACCACAATGGAAACAATGAGCGCAGCCTGAGGCACAGAACCCAGGCAGAAGATGCAAGATATAACCGTCACGGCCATGTAGAAAGAGACGTGCGCCTTGTCCAGGACATCGCCATACTCAAATAGCATCAAGGACCAGGTTGTGAAGGCAACGGAGATAACGACAGACAGTTTGATCACCGCTTGTACGCGCGAAATAGCCTGCTTTTTTGATAGGGAAGCGGGATCAAGACGCAGCCAGTCAATGCTGCGAAAGACAACGATCACCGTGGCGATAACAAGCGGGTAAAGGGTCAACCAGTCAGGTGCAATGGACATATGAGTGATAGCAAGTGCCCAGCTGCTGATCAGGAGGATACCATACATCATGGGCAACTGCCCTGACAGCACCGTCAATTGCGCGCGCAACATGGCCAGATCCTTGTCTCCGGCAAGAAACCAGCTCTTAAGCTTCTGAATGGTGTTTGGCTTGGCCTGAGCCATACAATAGTCTCCGATCGGCGTTCTTTGTGGCGAAGCCTATCTGAGAAGATGAAATATTCGGTAAAGTTGGTATTCTCGGTCAATACCATACTAATCTACAGCTTCTGCGTCCAAGCGCCAGCCATTCGCACCAGCCTGACTTCCATCCCGAAGTGAACAGGCAATCCGCCTGCATACACCAGTATGCCATCAATTGCCTCGGCAGCATTTTCAGCGATCAGACGCTAGGTGGGAGACATTTGGCAGTCAAACACGCTGTGCGCCGTAAACTCTGATCGTGGGTAATCAGCCCCTTCGCTCGCGTGCAGCAGAGACCGGTTGCCGACTTTCCGTTGCTTCTACTCTTTTGCGTTCAGCGCCGCTTGATGGGCCTCTGCCAAGCTTTGATCCTCTGTGAAGACATGTTGAAAGCTCGGCCGAGCAATGATGCGGTCGCGATAGCTGACAAAAGCAGGCCTTTCTGGCAAAAGACCGAACATCATTGTCCAATGAAAGGCCGATGCCCACTGTATGTCTGCGATACTGAAACGGTCACCCAGAAGATAGGGGCCGTGCGACAGCGCCATTTCCACGACATCAAGCATCTGGTCATAAGTGCCATAGACAGACATTGTTTCCGGTCCGGGATCCCTTGATTGCGCTTTGTCAACCAGAGCAGGCTCAAAGCAGGCCGCGTAAAAGAGCATCCAGCGCAAATAGCGCCCCCGATCCGTGTCGGAAATGGCCGGAGCGAGACCTGCCTGCGGGAACAGATCCCCCAGATAGATTGCAATAGCGATCTGCTCGGTAATGATCGTCTCACCATGCTTGATGGCAGGCACTTTGCCCAACGGGTTTATCTTGAGATAGCCTGGCTCGCGGTGCTCGCCTGCCTTGAGGTTCATCACATGCAGCTTGTAGGGCGCGCCGAGTTCATCAAGAATGATACGGGTGGTGCTTGAGCGTGTCTGCGGGCAATGGAAAAGGGTCAAGCTTCTTTCGTCGGTCATATCGTGGTCTCGTTTTCTCTTGGTTTGAATGGCTTTTAGAAATTGAGAGGAAAATACGTCCGACTACCTGTCAAAAACTGTCAGGTATATTTAAGATAATTGGAGAAAAGGAGTTTTTCCATGCGCGCCAGCCGTCTCTTGAATATCCTGACCACGCTGCAGGCCTCTGGACATGTTACGGCAACAAGGCTGGCCGAGGAAAACGAGGTCTCGCTCAGAACTATCTATCGTGACATTGATGCACTGTCTGCCGCTGGTATTCCTGTTTATAGCGAGCGGGGCCCCGAGGGCGGCTATAAGCTGCTTGAAGGCTATCGCGTCCGTCTCAACGGGATGTCCTCGGAAGAGGCCGAGGCGCTCGCTTTTTCCGGCATGGCAGGCCCTGCTGCCATCCTTGGTCTTGGGTCCATATTGGCCGCCGCTCAAAACAAACTGATGGTGGCCTTACCGGAAAGCCTGCGCGAAGGGGCCGACCAAATGCGACAGCGTTTCCATCTGGATACGTCCGCTTGGCATCAAGAAACCGAAGAGCCTTTGTATATTCGCGAGATAGCTGCCGCCGTTTGGCGCAGCACGGTCATTCGGATGACCTATCGCAGTTGGCATGCCGAAAAGGACCGCACCGTCTGCCCTGTTGGCCTGATCTTGAAAAATGGCGCATGGTATGCGGCTGCGATGACAGAAGACATCGTTAAAACCTACCGGGTCAGCCGCATTTTGAAACTGGAGACAACATCACAAACCTTCACCCGTCCGCGCAATTTCAATCTGGTAGCCTATTGGCAAGAAAACGAGAAGCGCTTGGAAAGGGAGTTGCATCCGCATCAAGCCAAACTGCGTGTCTCCGCGCTTGGCCTACGCATTCTGAAAGGCATCAGCCCCTCCTACGTGCGTGAGCATATGGATATATCTCCCCCTGATGCCAAGGACTACCGAACAGTGAGCTTGCCGAGCAGTCGCCCGGAGCAGGCTGTCCACGAATTCTTGCGTCTTGGTGCCGAAATTGAGGTGCTGGAGCCCAGCGAATTACGACAAGCAATGGCGATTGTCGCAAGAGATATGGCGGCTCTTTATGAGGAATGACGGCCCAGTCCGGTCACTCACAAGCGAACTCGGTCCTCAGATCCGCTTCCCCATACCCGCCATTCAAACAAAGCGCGGTGTTGAGCGCAAGCAGATCTCGGCAAACCTCAAGGCGACAGCACGCCGCATTCACTTAAGACGATGTCGGCGCGTTCGCTCAAGGACACCTTTGGCAACACACTCACAGTGTGGCCTAAATCATCCAGCATTCGCGAGATGCGGTGATATTCCTGAACCGCCATATCAAAGTCATGTCTGCGCTCTGCATCACCGACGAAAAGCTCTTGCCATGGCGGTGCTATGAATACACGCTGCGCATAGGGTCGATAGTTGCCAAGGGTTTCCTTTGCTTTTTGGCCTCCGGAATGCTCCAGGGCGACGGCAGCATCGATTAGTCCCCGATCGAAGAAAACAAGACCATCAAAGTGCCGAGCGGCTTCTAGGTCGGATATTGCCAGCGCAACAGCGCGCCGCGCAAATGCTTGCACATCCACCCATGGTAAAGCTCTGCCGTCTCCAGCCAGTTCATCCGCAACGATGCGTCGACCAGGCTCGGATATGGTCGCAAGTCCACGTTCAGCCAAAACGCTCAGTAGGGTTGATTTCCCTCCACCTGAACAGCCTGTCAGCAGGATGAATCTATCGCTCAACAATCTTGCCTTTCCATGCTCTGGGATATGTCTTTCTTGCTGCACAGAACAGCAATGCTGTCTTCTCCACGCAAGCCATCAAGAGCGATGCGGATTTTGCTTCTGCGAAAGACTGCATACGGCCTGTCAAGTTGGGCTGTTGCTTCGGATCATTAAGGCAACGCCCGCAAGGAGTTGTTCAACCCGTACTGGGCGTAACTTGTAAAATACCCAGTTTTTGACCTTCTTGCTCTCCACAAGCCCCGCCTCTTGCAGAATTCTCATGTGATTGGTCACTGTTGGCTGTTTGAGACCGATCTTTTCAGTAATGAAGCCGACGCAAACACCGTCATTGATCAAGTCACCATCGACCTGCGGCGGGAAATGGTGCTCAGGCTCCGCCAGCCAATGAAGGATGCGCAGGCGGTTCTCGTTTGCGACAGCACTGAGGTCACGTGCTATTGACTTTTGGTCAAAATCTAAATAGTCATTCATCTATATACCCTGTTGGCTATGTAGGATCCTTGTGTCATTAATCAAACAAACTTTCAACTTTATCCATTGCGATGTTTTCGCCTGCGAGCCGTATTCGGGCAACAGTCTTGCTGTGTTTCCCGAAAGCAAGGGGCTAAGCGGCGATCAAATGTTGACCATCACCCAAGAGCTGCGCCACTTTGAATCGATCTTTTTGAAACAAACGAATGGTCGGATATGCGCCCAAGTGTTTGATTTGTTCAAAGAACTTCCATTTGCAGGTCACCCCATCATTGGGGCGGCCTGCATATTGCACAAACAATCGGGCACGGATTCCGAACGGATCTGGACCATTGAATTGCCAGCTGGGCGAAGTGTGCAAGTCACCACGGAATATCGAGATGGGCGCTATTTCGGCACTCTGGATCAAGGACGCCCCAAGATGTTGGGCACTGTTGAGGAGAGGGCGGAAATCGCTCAAGCCTTCAACCTTGGTGCGTTAGCCGATCTTCCTCTGGAGGTTATTTCCACTGGCCTGAAGTATTTGGTGGTGCCGGTTGACGGTGGATTGGCTGATGCGCACATTACGGTGCCGGATCTGGAGACAAAACTGAACGGCTTGGGAGCGGAGTTTGCGTATCTCTTTGACGTGGGCACTTTTGAGGGGCGGCATTGGAACAATGACGGGATCATGGAAGATGTTGCAACTGGCAGTGCGGCAGGCGTCGTTGGTGCTTATGCTCTGAAGCATGGGCTTGCCCAACCAAGCGAAAGTGTCTTGCTTAAGCAAGGCCATTTTATGGGGCGGCCCAGTGCGCTCATCGTAACCCCATTTGGTACATCTGGAAATGTGGAACGGGTCACTGTCGCCGGAGAGGTCGCCTTTGTCGGACAGGGGGAGGTTATTGCACCATGAACCGGTTCGTCGTTCCCAACGCACTGTTTCCAGTCGTTTCAAGGAAAATGGTGCAATCGCTTGAGATCGGGAAAATAGGGGAGGGGCGGCATTGCCACACACATAGTGTGTGCAGCGTTTCAAAGGACTAGACCGCCCTACGGCTTTGGAAGCTATGGTCTTGTTTTATTATATGTAAATCTTGTTTTGAGTGCAGTTTTTTTGAACGAAATGTGAAGGTGCATGGCAAATTACTTGAAAAACAGTCGAGCCATGGAGTGAACCCGCGACAAAGAAATCGCTAGCGACGCTTCGGGCGTCTTCGGACTGGTGTTTTTGCTTTTGGCTGCGTCTGCCCATCGCTTTCTTGGGCGAGCCGAAGAGACTTTAGCCTTGAGATTGTTTCTCTGGTCTTAAGGGTCTGAACCTCCAGGTCGCTCATGGGTTTCTTTGGGGGCTTCTGAATGGCGAAAAGACTTTCCTCCGCCTTGGATCTGGCAATGCTGATCATCGTATAGTCCTCGTTTGGCAAGATCGCACCTCTGGTGCAGTCTTCATCCTTGTTAGTCCGTCAGTTGTAGATTGACGGCTTGGCGTTTGCCGCAGGCGTTTTTTTGCAGGTCATAGGAAAGCTGCAAGCCGTCGATCAGGCTGTTCAAGCCTGCCTGCTCGATATCGGAGATATGAACGAGCGCTTCTTTCGAGCCGTTGTTCGGCGCGATAACACCCAAACCGGTCGTTGAGTTGTAGAATTTTACTGTGCCAATTGTCATGATTGATGCCCTTTTAAATCCGGCCCATATTTTGAGACAACCTGCAAAACACCCAAGAACGCAGGGATCTTGGGGTGGCAAGGTTTTAAAAATGGGAAAATTAAGCTGGACGGCAGAAAGAATTTCTGAAGCCGTCTTTCCGGATATACTGTATATATAGATATTATTTTATTTTGCAAGTCATGTAGATAAAAATGCATTTATCTTGACGCGTCATGTTTGACTTGACCGATATGGGGAAGTTCTTTTTTGGGGCAAAATACTACTTTTCGAATAGGCGACGCGATCGTTCGCGCCGCCGACTGATTTCTCTCATTTGCTCTGAATTCAGAAGCTACGGTTGTAACGCAGGTAACTATAGAGAGTGGTGGTATCGCCAAGACGCTCGACATCCAGATTGGCGCGGATTGAAGAGCCATCTGTCAGAGATACGGTATCAAGGCTCAGACTGCCGCCGCCACCACATTCGGAGCTATCCTCACGTGCCCATTTGTGCTGGCAAAGGACCGAGGGGCCGAAGGAGAGGGTTGCTGTTCGGCTGTCGGAAGACAGCGCGTTAAACGGGGTTTGAATTTGTGGTGTGAACTGAAGTCGGGCAATGGTCAAATTTTCCGTATTCAGATCCAAATCAGTGGTGAAACCAGAGGCGGTGGCGTCGAATTTGTCGCCGGATAGCCATACATGCGACAGGCTGGCGGAGACTTCCGGAATCAGGTTGAAGTCGTCATAACTGATCACACCAGACAAGGAACTGCCGATCAAAGCGGTTGTCGCCCAATAGGTGCCGTCAACATCTGTGGTGCCATTGCTCAGAGCCAAATCATTATGTTGGCGCCCGACTTGCACGAACATGTCGGCAAAGAAAGCCTGATGGATGCGTTTAACAGCATAGGCCCCAATATTGCCGCCGATGCTTGTCTGATCACCGGAGTAGGTACCGTCAACATCCGCTTTGCCCAGATCAACGCCAAGAAAATAGCCAAACAGCATATCTTCATCGATGCGATGTTCCCGCGCCAGACGACCCGATCCCATCAAGCTCTTTGAGCCGTCATCATCAAAAGAGAAGGTCAAGCCGCCGGAAACCACGAACCGCGCATGTGTCTCGCTGTCTTCATCTTCATAGATCGCCATCGCATGCGCGGCCATTGCCGACGGGGAGCTTCCGATCGAACCCTGATAGGCGAGTGGGCCAACATGGTTCAGTCCAGAAAGGCTTTTACCATTGACGTCGGCCGCGAACCGATTGCGCGCCTGAGACATGAAGCGGCTATTGATAAGGGATTGCTGGGTGAGGCTTGCAGTGACCTGATTTTCGATCACTGTTTCGGTGGAGGCTTTCTCGGTCTCACCCGCACTGCCGGGATTTACCAGAACTGAGACATAGGTTATGCCGCCAAAAATGTCCCACATATTTGTTCCGCTAGTTACGGCGGAGCTGTTATATGTGACCGTCAGATCGCTATCGGCAATGCTGCAAGTGGTTGAGATTGCACTTCGGAGTTTGCTGGCATCACCCCAAATCCAGTCAGTGGTATTTGTGCTGCCTGATGGGCAATCGTAACTGACTTTCCAGGCGTGCATGGCCCAAGCGGGACTGCAGGCAAAAGAAAAGATGAGCCCCCAAATACATGCGATCACAGGAGCGTAAAAAGGTCTTCTTGAATTTGTCATTGATGCTGGCTTTGCTTGCAAAGTGAGTCTTGACGATCAGCTTAAGATCTCGTTAACAATTCGCCATGTGACATTCTGGCTTTTCACAAGCAATTGAAATTAAAAGTGAATTTTAAGGCAATCTACTTATCCAATGGAACGCACTGATCCTGTGGAGCGCAGGGGCATGCCCGAAACGGACAAATAGGGCACAGCAAGAGCCCTTGGATTGCCTGCGGGCCAGCATGAAATTCCGCCCCTTTCCCACCCCGCAAGCCATAATGCTCCGTCCCGCAGCATCAATGCAGAATGCAGCATATTCAATCCGCAAATGTCAGCAGTGCGGACTTTTGGGACATTGGGTGCAGTGCTGAAATGCTGACATAAAAAAATGTCGCTCAAAACTGGTCGGTAAGTATCATTTTAAACATTAGCTCCACCTAAAGATGGCAATCGTATTAACTGTGCGCTTTGATTGAATGCGCGAAGTACGAAGCGTCGGTTAAACTAATGAACCATGCCAGAATTCAAGAGCGAGTTAGTGGCTAATGATCAGGAGTAGTTGGATGAAGAATGTAATGGGGGCATGCGGTCACTTTATCAATAAATGGGCTCCGAGGCTGATTCCCAATACTTGGCTTCTGACATTGCTATGTGCGGCTTTGTCTTTTCATGCTGTTTATGCACTAGCGGATGAGTTGCCTAAGGCCGAAAAGGGTTGGGCATATTATTGCTCCGGTGAACGGTTGGATCCCTACTACGACAGCCCAAATGCGATCGTCATACTAAAATTGCGCAAGGAAGACGTGCGGCATGACAAGAAAGCAATGCTCTATTGTGAGACCGATAAAGTAGATGAACGCTTCATTCTTGAGAGTTTGTTCTTGCCGGGAGACCGGCGAATTAGAGGTGCTATTTCATTTAAGGTGCCAGTGATCATTGATGGTAAGGCTTACCAATTTGAAATGGTAACTGGATCAGGACCAATGGCGAACTACCAACAGCAGGGCAAATTGGAACGCTTCAATTCGAAGGGAAAGATCTGTGGCATGGCAAGTAAAGCCAATGAGTTAGGTTTATTTGTTGCCAAATTTAGAGAAAAGAAAATGGGATGCAATCGGATACCATTTACAGCATTTGGCTTTGTAAATTCAAAAGACATTCCTGTCGAGATCAGCTGCTTCGGTGATGGCGAGTGTCTTCACTATTTCTTTTATCGAGAATGGAAATTTTATGTACGAAAAGTGCCTCGCGATCTGCTTCCAAAGTGGCGCGATCTTCATCGGCAATTTGTCAAAGCTGTCGAAGAAAGGGTTGTTCTCTATCTAGCTCCTGATGGATGTATAGGCTCATTCAATTGCGAAACGCTGTCTGGTCTCGTCTACAAGAACGCGAGCAATTAAAGGCAAGACAGCGGTCGGCTCTCTGGAAGCCGTTTGTCGCATCTTAGAACAGCCTCCGATTTCAATGACTGCTTTGGCCTAAAACCAGCTATTTGAGAAAAATGCGGCATCGGGGCGCGCCCAAAAAACAATAACCCAATATCGATCAAAGGATACGAAGCTTCGACGCAACGGCTGGAAATGGGTGCACTAAGCCCCACTTCAACGGGTAGGATTGACATGCGATCAGACGTGCGCAGGCCTTCGGTCGACGGATGAGTCATCTTAACACCGGCAATTGCAGCCCAAAACTGACCCTTGCAGCAGGTGCATCGAAGGTCTTTAAAGAAATTCAAGTGCCAAGGCTCGACAACCGAGCTGCAAGACATCACAGCTTACACAGTCCGGCTTCAAAATTTTATCATAAACGCGCTTTACCAGTCCGTTCTCAGTCTTATGGTCTTCAAACCCTATCAAGGAGCTTTCCCATGGCAAAATCCGGCGGTGTCGATCGCAACCACGATCAGAGTTTTGGGGCGAAGATTGCCTTTTTCGTGCTTCATGCCGGTGTGGTGGCTATTTGCTTCTGGCTGGCCTTTGGCCGCTTTGACTGGGCCGATCCATTCAGGGCAAAAGTGCTGGCAGCCTGTGCTTTATTCTACTGTCTGCGCCACATCCTGACGCTGTTTGTCTTGCTCAAACGCCGGGTGCTGATGGCCGAGGTTTTGGGGCTGGTCGTTTTTATGGCTGTGTTTGAAATCGGCTTTCTTCTGCTCGGTGCAGGTGCGCTCTCTGGCTCCGCAACGCCGTTTGGCTGGCTGGACTGGGTTGGCGTTGTCATGGTCCTCATCGGCTCGTGGCTCAATAGCGGGTCCGAAGTTCAGCGCTGGCTTTGGAAAAGGCAGCCAACATCCAAAGGCAAATGCTACACCGAGGGTCTTTTCGCTTATTCCATGCATATCAACTATTTCGGCGACAGCGTCCTGTTTTCCGGCTGGGCGATTCTCGCCGCATCCATCTTCGCATGGCCCGTTCCAATCTTTATAACCGCAGCTTTTGTCTGGTTTCACATTCCAGCGTTGGATGCCTATCTTGAAGAACGATACGGAAAAGACTTCAAAACATACGCCCAAAAAACCGCGAAATTCGTCCCATTCATTTATTGAATTCCAAGATGGCAGGCATTCCAATTGCCAACAGCTTTTGGGGCTCGGAGCGGACATTTGCCGAGCAGCGGCTTCTCGATCTCCGTGTGACCGTGAAGCTTGGTGAGGAAAGCTGCCGAGACGGCCTCACGCAGGCTATCTTCCCAGATTGAGCATTCGCCTCATCAAGACAAGCGCGGCCCGCCATGCAACCCATCGGGTGTGTTTCGCCCCCTTCTTGCCACGCGCATCCTGATGGCCATTGGGGTGCATTCCCCGTTTGCAGGCAGAAGGGAAGGAAGGATGCAAACGCAACTGGTTGCTCGCCGTGCGGGTGCCAAATGTCTGGAAAATACGCACAAAAATTAGGTGCTTCAAACGGGGCTCGACGTTGATGCCATTGGCCCCTTTTTTGACTCATGGTTCAGACCATGTATCCTTTCCTCGTAAAGCTGCACTGCGGTTTAGAAAAAAAGTGAGTTAGGACAGGAGCTTAGATGAAAGCTCCGGAACCTGCCTGATTTGCGCCCCGGCTAACAGAGGAGAGATAAATGTTCAAAAGAATAATGGCACCGGTCGATTTGGCTCATGTCGAGAGGCTTGGCACAGCTCTCGACTGTGCTGCCGATTTGGCAAAACACTGGGGCGTGCCGATTGTGTATGTGGGGGTCACGTCGTCCGCTCCCAGCAACTTGGCGCACAACCCAAAAGAGTTCGGCCAGAAGCTTGACGCATTTGCTAAGGCGGAGGCTGCCAAGCACGGCGTCGAAACGTCGGCGCATACTGCGATCGCGCATGACCCGGCAACCGAGATCGACGATGCGCTGATGCGTGCCATCAGCGACACCGAGTCCGATCTCGTCGTCATGGCTAGCCACGTGCCGAACGTCATGGACTATATCTGGCCGTCGAACGGCGGCAGTCTAGCGGAACATGCAAAATGCTCAGTGATGGTGGTGCGGCCATGACGCAGAGGATCAAATATCAAGAAATAAAGGGGAAGCCGAAATATGTCAGATAATACGAGCTTAGAGGAAACCTCGGGGATCCCCGCGCCAGAGGGCGCGTCTGATCTCATTGACACCGATTATGAGATCGGTCAGGACAATATCGAAACAAACATCGGCCCCTTTGGGCTGGACATTCACAACCCGGTCTTTCTGATTTCGGGGTTGAGTGTCGTGGCCTTTGTTGTCTATGCGTTGCTGGCCCCGCAGCAGGCGGCCGACTTCTTTGGCTGGCTCCGACCGGCACTGACATCCACCTTTGACGGCTTTTTCCTGTCGGCGGCGAACATTTTCGTTTTGTTCTGCCTCGCTTTGATTGTGTTGCCCGTCGGGTCCGTCCGTCTGGGGGGAGCCGACGCGGAACCCGATTACGGATATCTCGGCTGGTTTGCGATGCTCTTTGCTGCCGGTATGGGCATCGGGCTGATGTTCTTCGGTGTTTTGGAGCCGGCCTACTATTTCGGCACCCCTTGGGGGGACGCGCCATTGGGTGCCGTGCGCCCATTCACCGAGGATGGCACTCTGATACCGGAAAATGTGGAAGCTGCGAAGCGTATGGCGCTGGCCGCGACCTCATTCCACTGGGCATTGCACCCATGGGCCATCTATGCCGTCGTGGCGCTCGCATTGGCGTTGTTCAGCTTTAACAAAGGTCTGCCGCTTTCCATGCGCTCGGCCTTTTACCCGATCCTGGGGGAACGTGTCTGGGGTTGGTGGGGCCACGTGATCGACATCATCGCGGTCTTTGCCACACTCTTCGGTCTTGCGACCTCTCTTGGCCTGGGCGCACAACAGGCCAATGCCGGGCTGGAGTTTGTCTATGGTATTCCGAGCAGTGTAACCGTTCAGGTTATCCTCATCATCGGTATCACCTCCATTGCACTGGTCTCTGTCCTGCGAGGGCTTGACGGCGGGGTCAAGATTCTGTCCGAGATCAACATGGTGGTGGCAATTGCGCTCCTGCTCTTCGTTTTGTTCACCGCAGGGGCCGTTGGCATCTTTACCGATTTTACCAAAACGCTCGTTGCCTATGCCCAAGAGGTGGTGCCGCTATCCAATCCCTTCGGGCGTTCGGATGATGGTTTCCGCGAAGGCTGGACTGCCTTCTATTGGGCCTGGTGGATTTCCTGGTCACCATTCGTGGGCATGTTCATTGCTCGTGTTTCGCGTGGTCGGACAGTCCGTGAATTTGTCATCTGCGTGCTGATTATCCCGTCAATTGTCTGCATCTTCTGGATGGCCGTGTTCGGGGGAACCGCGATCAACGACATGATTGCAAATCTCGGCGACAGCGCGGTGAAGGCCAACGTGATCGATGCCTACAAACCGGAATTGTCACTGTTTGCAATGCTGGAAAGCCTTCCGCTCGCAGCAATCACCTCAACGGTCGGTATCGTGCTGGTGATCGTGTTCTTCGTCACCTCGTCGGATTCAGGCTCGCTGGTAATCGACACGATCACGGCTGGTGGCAAGATCGATGCGCCGGTGCCACAACGGGTTTTCTGGTGTACCTTCGAAGGGTTGGTCGCCATCGTCCTCCTGATCGGTGGCGGCTTGGGGTCGTTGCAGGCGATGGTCATTTCGACTGGTCTGCCTTTCACACTCGTTCTGCTGTTGATGTGTTGGTGTATCTTCAAAGGCCTCAGGCAGGAATATAAACACGTCTGATCTATTGAGCTTTGAACAGGCGCGGTACCGCGCCTGTTCGCTTTTCTCCATCCCCCAAAATTGCCTTGTATGCATTGCTGAAGTGCCAGACATCTCGCAGGCCTCGCGGGTGCCGCCATCAACGCCGCAGAGAAACGCGGTCCGAGAGTCTATTGATCAATATCTGGGCCGACATGGCTGTTTTCAACAGGAGGCTAGAAATCTCCCATCCCGAAGGGACCGCCATGCAGGCGTGGCCCCGACAGGATTGAAGGGCCCTTGTTGCCGTCGGATTTTGCCGGTCTTTTCAAGACGCTGCGATGGGCAATCAAGAGATCCTCTCCCCATCACGTGGACAAGCTTCCTTTTGCGGGTGGTAGAAATTTACAAGCAATAATAGAAACTCTCCCGATCATAAAAGAAATTTCCGCATTGACACTATTGGCTTATCAGTCCATTTTTACGTTGCGCAAACGGTAAACCACGAGTGAGCAAACGTTATCTCACTGCGATTTTTGCAATGCGCCGAAAGGTAGAGATCGTGGCTTCAGAAACAAGTCCAACCCCAGCAACGGTGATCCAACATGTCACCATCCGGGACGTCGCTGCGAAAGCCGGTGTCAGTGTGACGACTGCGTCGCGGGCACTGAATGGGACAGGGCGGATGTCGGAAGACACACGCTTGCGGGTGCAACAGATTGCCAAAGATCTGGACTATCGCCCGAACACCATGGCGCGCGGCCTCGTTCAGCAGCGGTCCTTCACCCTTGGTTTGCTCACCGATGACACCTATGGGCGATTTACCCTTCCGGTTGCTGCTGGACTATCCTCGGCCATGACGGATCGAGGTGTCTCGGTGTTTCTGAGCGCTGGTGAAAAAGAGCCAAAACGGATGCAGCTCAATTTGCGCGCCATGGAAGAGAAGAGGGTTGACGGTCTGGTGATCACCGGCAAGCGCATCGATCGCGCGTTGCCGGTTGACGTTTCTCGGCTCGGGATGCCGGTCGTCTATGTCTATTCCAAATGCCCGGACGGTTCGATCGGGTTCGTGCCTGATGATTTCAACGCCGCCAGAATTGCGACCCAACATTTGATCTCACTGGGACGACGCAAGATTGCGCATATCACTGGCATGTCGTCTTTTGAAGCCGCGCATCTGCGCGGTGCAGGATGGAAGGCCGCCCTTGAGGAGGCCGGGCTTGCGCCCCACTGCGAAGCCATCTTCGGCAACTGGACCGAAGAGCATGGTTACGAAACGGCTTACAGACTTTTTGAAACCGCTGCGGATCGACCCGATGCGATTTTTTGCGGAAACGACCAGATTGCAAGAGGCGTTGTCGATGCCTTTTCGCATATGGGGATCAAGGTCCCCGATGATGTAGCCATTGTCGGCTTCGACAATTGGGAAGTTTTTGCCAAAGCAACGCGCCCACCGCTGACGACGGTGGATATGGGGCTCACCTGTTTGGGCAAGAGTGCAGGGTTAGCACTGCTCGACATGATTGAAGGCAAGCAAATCGATTCCGGTTTGAGAAAGCTGCCTTGTAGTCTGGTCGTGCGACAGTCCTGTGGAGGAACGGGGTCCGAGTAATCGGACAAGCAGACCCTGCAACGCTGATGACACGCCATGCAGGGTGAGAAACACACAAATTGCGCAAACGTTGTCTCAATAATCTGCTCAGCGAGGCAACTAACGAGGAGGAAGACAAGTGACTCTTAAAGCATTACTCGGTGGTGTTGCCATTGCCGCGCTCGCACTGCCCGGCCTGGCGCAGGCAGAAACCTTTTCTCTCTGGGTCCGTTCCGACGGATCGGAATTCATGCCAAAGCTCGTGGAAGCCTTCAACGCCAAGGGAGAAGACAAGGCCGAACTGCAAATCGTGCCCGTCAACGAGCTGGTGCAGAAATATGCCATCGCTGCGGCTGGCGGATCCCAGCCGGACGCCCTGTCTCTCGATCTGATCTATACGCCGTCTTTTGCAATGGCCGGTCAGCTCAAGGACATGACCGCGTTTGCCAAAGGTCTGCCCTATTATGACAAGCTGTCCAAGGCGCATCTGAGCGTTGGCACCTACGACGGCAAGATCTACGGCATGCCTTTCTCGGCCGATGCCTCGGTTCTGATCTGGAACAAAAATCTCTTCAAGAAAGCCGGCCTTGATCCAGAAAAAGCGCCGACCAACTGGGAGGAAATCCGCAAGGATGCCGAAGCGGTTGCCGCGCTCGGTGATGAAACATACGGCTTCTATTTCTCCGGCAATTG
Source organism: Cohaesibacter intestini (assembly GCF_003324485.1). Classification (NCBI taxonomy): domain Bacteria; kingdom Pseudomonadati; phylum Pseudomonadota; class Alphaproteobacteria; order Hyphomicrobiales; family Cohaesibacteraceae; genus Cohaesibacter; species Cohaesibacter intestini. The sequence continues at coordinate 21,423 of NZ_QODK01000008.1, forward strand.
CGGCGGCTGTAACATCTTCACCTTCACACCGCTGGTCTGGGCCTCGGGGGGCAATCTGTTTGAGGATCAGGGTGGAACCGCAACGGTGAAAACGCCGCAAATGAAAGACGCGATCGAGTTTTACCGTGGCATGGTCAAGGACGGACTGGTGCCTGCCGGATCGCAGACCGATGCTGGTGTGAACTTCTTCGCAGCCTTTGCGGGCGGCAATATCGGCCTTGCTCCATCCGGGTCTTTTGCGATCGGCGCGCTCAACAACCAATATCCTGATCTCAAATATGGCGTGACCTATTTGCCGGGTAAAGACGGCGACTGGTCCTCCTTTGCCGGGGGGGACAACATCGTCGTATCAGCCGCGACCGACGATGAAAAAATGCCAGCCATTCAGGCCTTTATTGAATTTGCCTACTCGCCGGAAGGTCAGACGATACTTGCCAAAAACGGCTCGCTTCCGGTTCGCGCCGACGTTGCCGAGGTAGCTCTTGACGGGCTTGATGCGCGGTATCTGATTGCCGCCAAGGCAATGGATCGTGGCCGGACACCCTACAGCCCGGTCTTCAACGACCTGATCAACTCTCAGAACGGGCCATGGGTTACCATGCTCAACAAGGCCTTCTTTGCTGAAAGCAGCGAAGACGTCGATGAAGCCATGGACGACGCACAAGAAGAAATGCAGTCCATCATCGATAGCTCCCGGTAAGATCCTCCAAATCTACCGCTTGCAGCAACCGCCGACTGGGCTCCAGCTCCAGTCGGCGGGACTTGCAGACAACTGTTCTTAAGGATCAATCCATGACCGACAGTCTTACGGCAGGGCCAGAGACAGCTGTGCCCAAGGGACGCAAACGGCGCAGACTGGCCCAATGGAACGGGTTTTTGTTCGTGCTTCCGGCGTTGCTCCTCGTCATTATTTTCTTTCTTGTCCCGCTTGGCATGGCCGCCTGGATGTCCCTGCACAAATGGCCCTTGATGGGCTTTCCGCGCTGGATTGGCTTTGATAATTACGAACGCCTTCTGACCGACAAGAGTTTCTGGTCATCACTTTGGTTCACCATTCAATATACAGTGGTGATCACCATCGGTCTGCTGGGTGTCGCCATGGGGCTGGCACTGATCGTTCAGGGGCAGGGCAAGGCCGTTTCCCTGTACCGGACAATCTTCTTTCTGCCCGTCGTCACAGGCTTTGCCTCGGCTGCTTTGTTGTGGGTTTGGTTGTCAAATGTTGACACCGGTCTGTTTTCCCCCTTGGCCCAAGACATCGGTCTGACCACTGACAGGGTGAATATTCTCGCCAATTTCACCCCTGCCTTCTGGTCGGTAATTGCCATGGTCATCTGGAAGATGGCGGGTTTCTTCATGGTCATCCTGATGAGTGGCCTGCAATCCATTCCGACAGATTACATCGAGGCGGCCCGCATTGATGGCGCCAAGTGGCCACAAAGGTTCCGCTACATCATCATGCCGCTGATCCGCAAACCCTTTGCCCTTGCGCTGATCCTGTGCATCTCGGGGTCCATGCTGGCCTTTGACCAATTCTACATCATTCTCAATGGTGGACCGCAAAACAGCACGGTGACCGCGGTTTACAAGATCTTCAACGAGAGCTTCATTTCCTTCCGCCTTGGTTACGGAGCCGCCCTTTCGATGGTGTTGCTGTTGATCCTGTTGGTTCTCAGCATCATCCAACTGACCCTCCTGAGCGACAAGGAGGCAAAGAAATGAACGCAATGACCATGCAGCACAAACAGGCTCAAAAGGATGCTCCGGCACCCCGCAAAGGGCGCTATCGTTATCACAAGCTGCTGTTCCACGTCACAGCGACGCTGGTGTCGCTGCTGTTTCTCGCACCGCTTGTCTGGGTGGTGCTATCAAGCTTTCGCTCCCCGGTGGAGGCAACCACCCCGCCTTTGCCGCCATGGCCTCGGGATGGATTCAGCATCGATAGCTATGACAGGCTGGAAAATTTCGGGCAGTCGGTTTTTCATTATGCGGGCAACTCGCTGTTTGTGTCTGTCGGGACTTCCGTGCTGACCATCGTGGTTGCTCTGCTCGCGGGCTATGGCTTCTCGCGCTATCGGTTTCCCCTCAAAAACTTCATTTTCGTGTTGATCCTGTCGACGATGATGATCCCGTTTCAGTCAATCCTGACGCCCCTGTTCCTGTTGCTGGCAAAGCTTGGACTTCAGAACACCCTCATCGGGCTGGTCCTGATCTATACAACGCTGCAATTGCCTTTTTCCGTTTTCATGATGCGCAATGCGTTTGATGCGGTGCCAAAGGAAATCGAGGAAGCGGCCCGCGTGGATGGCGTGAAGGGCTGGCGGATGCTGGTTCAGGTGATGGGGCCTCTGGTTCTGCCCGGCATCGTCACCGTGGGATTGTTCGCCTTCCTCAATGCATGGAACGAGTTTCTTGCCGCGCTGGTGCTGCTCACCGACCAGAGCAAGTTCACCATGCCGGTTCTCATGACCGCCGTGCGCTATGGGCGTTTCGGCTCTGTCGACTGGGGGGCTGTTCAGGCTGGTGTCACCCTGATGATGATCCCCTGCATGATCCTCTTTCTCATTCTTCAAAGATCCTACATCCGGGGTCTTACGGCTGGCGCCGTCAAATAGGTTTCTTCCTGAGCAAGGACAAGAAAATGAAAACACAACAAACCAACACGACCACGGGCGTCATCCCTCCCAAGGCGAAATTCCGTCCGCTTGCGGTCAATCAGATTGACGTTGGGGGCTTTTTCGGCCCCAAGATTGACGTGATCGCCACCACAACAGCGAAGATCCTTTTGGATCGCTGCATGAAAGCCCGGATGTTGGAGCAGGTCGACCCGGATCTGCCCAATCCCGGCATTGTTATTCCGTTCCAGCACAACAACACCGTCACCACGCAAATGTTCTGGGACTCAGATTTCGGCAAGAGCATCGAGACAGCGGCTTACGCGCTCAATCGCCATCGCGATGCCGAACTGGAAGCACAGGTCGACGCCATTATTGACGCCTACGGCCGTTTGCAGGATGAGGACGGGTATCTCAATTCCTGGTATCAACGCATTGAACCGGGCAAGCGCTGGACCAACCTTAGGGATCGGCATGAGCTTTACAATGCGGGCCATCTGATGGAAGGGGCAATCGCCTATTACCATGCGACGGGCAAACGCAAATTTCTCGATATCATGTGTCGCTATGCAAACTGCATCGACGCGACCTTTGGCCCTGAGGCGAGCAAAAAACGTGGCTATCCGGGGCATCCCGAACTGGAACTGGCTCTGGTCAAGCTCGGGCGTGTGACCGGTGAACAGCGCTATCTGGATCTGGCGAAATTCTTTGTCGACGTTCGCGGCGAGGAGCCGAACTATTTTGATGCTGAAGCCTATGCTCGGGGCGAAAGCCCAGAGGACTTTCATTTCTCGACACTGGAATATTGTCAGGCGCACAAGCCCGTGCGCGAGCAACGCGAAGTGGTTGGCCACGCCGTGCGCGCCGCCTATCTCTATGCGGGCATGGCCGACGTGGCGACCGAATTTTCCGACGATAGCCTTGATCCGGCGCTGAATGCCCTCTGGGAGCATTTGACCGAGCGAAATCTCTATGTCACAGGCGGCTTTGGGCCATCGAAAGACAATGAAGGGCTGACCTTCGATTATGATCTGCCCAACGATTCCGCCTACGCCGAAACCTGTGCTGCGGTGGCTCTTGTCTTCTGGGCCAGCCGCATGCTTGGCCGAGAGCCTGATGCGCGCTATTCCGACGTCATGGAGCGGGCGCTTTACAACAATGTGCTGGCCGGTCTGTCTGACAATGGCAGCCAGTTCTTCTACGACAACCCGCTGGAAAGCCATGGACACCATCATCGTTGGCAATGGCATCGTTGCCCCTGTTGCCCACCCAATGTGTCACGGCTTCTGGCCTCCATTGGCACCTATTTCTACGGGGTGTCCGATGATGAGATTGCCGTGCATCTCTATTGCCAAAACAGAGCTGATCTTCAAGTCGCAGGCACGAGCCTGACTCTTACGCAAACCACAACCTATCCTGTCGATGGCCTTGTCGAGTTTGACTTTCATCTCGACAAACCCACCCGCTTCACAGTGTCCCTGCGTGTTCCGGAATGGGCTGGCAGCCATTCCCTTTGCCTGAATGGCGCGCCAATTGAAGCCAAAGCGGACAAGGGCTATCTGCGGCTTGAGCGCATTTGGCAGACAGGCGACAAGCTGTCACTCGAGCTCGACATGCAGCCGCAAAAGCTCTTTGCCAACACACAGATCGCCCACGATCAGGGCCGTGTTGCCTTATTAAGGGGGCCGATCGTCTATTGTGTTGAAGGGGTAGATCATGACGCGCCTTTGAATTGCTATGTCGTCAAGGATACCGCTTCGATCCAAACCACCGGATCTGCATTTTGGCCCGACACAATGCTTCTCGATGTCGATGCGCTGGTTGAGTATCGCTTTGATGAAGCCCTCTACACCACCGCACCACCAGAGCGCAAATCCGCAAAACTCAACGCAATCCCCTATTATCTTTGGGATAATCGCGAGCCCGGCGAAATGCTTGTCTGGCTGCGTAGGGAGGCATGACCATGAATGAGCAAGTGAATCTGCATCACATACAGAAACAGGCTGGCGTGCGCCTGAAGCGGGTCAGCAAATCCTTCGGAACGGTTCAGGTCATCCGCGATGTGGATCTTGAAATTGAAGGCGGCGAGTTCGTCGTCTTTGTCGGACCATCCGGATGCGGCAAATCCACGCTTCTGCGTTTGATTGCAGGGCTTGAGGAGGTGACGTGCGGGGATGTGTTGATCGCGGGCAAGGATGTGACGGAAGAAGATCCGTCTGATCGCGGGATTGCTATGGTCTTTCAGACATATGCTCTATATCCGCACATGACGGTCGCACAGAATATGGGCTTTGGCCTCAAGGTTGCCGGGCGTTCCAAATCGGACGTTGCGGCAAAGGTCCAGCAGGCTGCGGACGTGCTGCAACTGAACGACTATCTGGATCGACGACCGGGCCAGCTTTCGGGGGGACAGCGCCAACGCGTCGCCATCGGTCGCGCCATTGTCCGTGATCCGGATGTGTTTTTGTTCGACGAACCGCTCTCCAACCTCGATGCGGAGTTGCGCGTCGACATGCGCATTGAGATCGCCCGCCTTCACCAGAAACTGGGCAACACGATGATCTATGTGACCCATGACCAGACCGAAGCGATGACGCTGGCCGACAAGATCGTGGTTCTGCGTGATGGCCGCATCGAACAGGTTGGCTCGCCATCCGACTTGTATGACGATCCCGACAATATGTTTGTCGGAGGCTTCATCGGCAGTCCGAAGATGAATTTCCTCGACGGTATCATGCGCTCCGATGGCGTCGAGGTCGCAGGCATAGTGCTCGAAACGACCGCTTTGACCAACCGTCCCCCTGATGGGACACCCGTTTTTGTCGGCATTCGCCCAGAACATTGGCATTTGTCTGAAGATGGCCAACCGCCAGTGCCCTTCCATGTCGGCTTCTCTGAATTCCTCGGCGGGGCAAGCTATCTCTACGGCAATATCGGTGAGAAGAGTTGCACCGTGAATGTGGAGAGAGGCGCCATCTCACCACGCGGTAGCATGCTGGGCCTCGGAGTGGACAAGAACCATATTTGTTTGTTTGATCAGGACGAACAGCGTATCCGTTAATGTCAGTTCTGCCACATCCGCCCAAGCGAATGTGGCAGGACCGAAAGCCCAAGGCCTTTGCGTCTCACCCCTTCCGATCCCTTCAACGCACCCTCACTGGAAGGCTGTGACAAACTTCTGGAGCAAACCAGAACGGCGCTTTGGATTTTTTCCCGGTGACTTGCTCAACCCGTTAAAGCTGGGAAAACGGAGGGTTCGATAGGGCAGACTGCAGGTCATCGAATTTCGCTCATTGCCATATTCCGGTGACAGTGGCAGCCTATCACCATCGAAACCGACACGCAGTCTCTGCATGCGGAGCGAACAGACAGGGCTATCATGACAGGGCAAAAAGCAACACAAAGGCAATTGAAGGCGACCCTTGCCCTTCTTGACGCAGTGGCCAAGGCACTTGATGCCGACATCGCCATTGAACTCTGGGATGGAACCAGAGTGTCTCTGGGCAGCAACCCGGCCCCTGACCTGATCATCCGGATTGCCGATCCGGGTGTCATCGCCTCGTTGCTGCGCCGCCCCGGCCTTGATCGCATCATCCGCCCCTATATCAAGGGTCTCATCGAGATCAAGGGTGGCACGCTCTATGATGTGGGGCTGCTCTTCGCCTTCACCCCTTCGCGTAAACGCCTCAAGACAATATCAAAGAGCATCATCCTGTCTTTCCTCACTGCCTTCCTCTTCTCGCCCGGTGTCAAACTCGACGCCAGCCGGTCCTTTTCCGGAGACGAGAGTGACCATGGCAAAAGCCGACCCAAGAGCGACGAGACCGCGTTCATCCAGTTCCACTATGATGTCGGCAACGATTTCTACGAGCTGTTTCTTGATGAGCTGCGCCTCTATAGCTGCGCCTATTTCACCGATTGGAACAATTCGCTGGATCAGGCCCAGTGTGACAAGCTCGACATGATCTGCCGCAAGCTGCGCCTCAAACCGGGCGAACGGTTCCTAGATATTGGTTGCGGCTGGGGTGCCCTGATCTTCCATGCGGCCGAGACCTATGGCGTGCAGGCCCATGGCATCACCCTGTCCGAGGCCCAACTGGCCCACGTTCGTGAACAGATCAAGGCAAGGGGTCTTGAAGACCGCGTCAGTGTGGAGCTCAAGAATTATGTCGATCTGGAAGGCCCCTTTGACAAGATCGCCTCGGTTGGCATGATGGAGCATGTTGGGGAAGACAATCTCGACACCTATTGCGCCACCATTAACCGCCTTCTCGTCGACAAGGGGCTGTTTCTCAACCACGCCATATCCCGCAAGGCCAAGAAGGGGAAAAAGCGTTTTTCCTCGCGCCCCGAGCAGCGTGCGCTACAGAAATACATCTTTCCCGGTGGCGAGCTGATCGATCTGGGCCGGACCATTGCCAGCCTTGAGCAAAACAAGTTCGAGGTGATGGATGTGGAAGGCTGGCGGGAGCATTATCAGCGAACCACAAAACTCTGGCTTGATCGACTGGAGGCCAACCGTGACAGGGCGGTGGCATTGGCGGGTGAGGAAGTCTATCGCATCTGGACCGCCTATCTGGCCGGGTCATCCCTTGCCTTCCTACGCGGCTCGGCCCGTCTCTATCAGGTGCTTGTCAGCAAAAATCCCAAGGGACCGGCTAATTTGCCGCCAAGCCGGGCCGATCTGTATCGTTGATCGTGCGCAAGTCATTTGCGCTTATGCGCCTGATCCCTGGCTCAATCCGCTTTGCGAATGCCTCGGCATCCTTCAGGCCATCAAGGCCTTACTGAGATTGCCCGCTTGTCTCGGTTGGCGTTGAAGTCGGTAGCATTTTCCAGTCTGATGCGTATCAGGAGGGGCTCGCCAGTATCAGGAGGGGCTCGCCAATGGTTGCCGTGAGCATAAACGCATAGACATTCACAGCCAACGCGTCCTCTAAAAGAGGTGTTTGACGCGCATCCAGGAATTGAGAATATGCTCTTCAAGGATGGAGCCAAGCCGCTCTCCGTCGCGTGCCTTCAAGGCATCTATCATATCCTGATGCTCGCTCACCGCATCGTCCCAGAAGTCAGTGTCCTGATTGCCCATGAAACGGATGCGCTTGAGGCGTGCCTGTAGATTCGCCTGCGTTTCAGACAATGCACCATTGCCAGCATACAATGACAGCTTCGAATGAAATTGCTGATTGAGCTTGTAATAGGGCATCCGGTCTCGTTTGTTCCAGAATTCAAGCATCTGCTCATGAATGGCGAGCAAATTGTCGATTTCTGCGTCCGATGCCTTCTGGCAAACGAGTCGCCCGGCGAGTTTCTCGATATGGGCCAGAAACTCGAGCATGTCCTGCACATCTTTGGCTGTGAACTCCCGAACAACGCACCCCTTGGAGCGTTGGGAAACAACGAGTCCTTCTGCGGCAAGGGTGCGCAGCGCTTCGCGAAAGGGTGTGCGGGACACGCCCAATTCATTCGCCAGAGCAACTTCATCGATTCTCGAACCAGGTTTCAGATATCCCTCGATGATCATGTCGCGAATCTGGTTTGCCACTTGATCGTGTAATGCCAGCTTCTCAATGGCGACCGGTCTAGCCGAATGCACTGTCAGTTCTTGCAAAGCTTCCTCCAACGTAAGTTTGAGCAACCGGATTATAGCGAAAAAAAAATGAAAGGCGAGCCTTGCGTTACTCATATATTATGCATTATACATTACACAAGGGAGGAAATGGACGATCATCTCGGTGCCTGAAACTGGCGAGGCAAGATCCGTCCAAGGCTATGCAATCTGGCATTTGCCCTGTGTGACAACACAGGCTGTGGCGCGTTGCGATTAGGCGCATTCCCTTTGAAAGTTTAGGCAGACCGTCATCACAAGAGTCTCTGAAGGACTTGGTGTTGGCAGATCGCAAAGAAGGGCGAAGCGCATGGACAAGGGATTGAGAGTGGCAATGGCAATCGGGGATGCAGGTGGCATCAGTCCCGAGCTGGCGGCAAAGATTGTTGCAGATCCCAGTGCCAATGCAGACGATCTGATGATCTTCGCTGACCGTCGCATTCTCGAACAGGGCGCCGCCATTGCTGGCGTCGAGATCAATATCCCCACTGTTACCATGGATCAGCTGGATGGCCCTCTGCCGGAAGGCAGCTTTCTGGTCGATCTGGCCAATTGTGACCCGGCCAGCATCAAGCAGGGTGAGGCCAGCTATGAAGGCGGTCTGGCATCGGTCCAGAATTTCCGCGCCGTGTTGCTGGCCGCCAATGCGGGCTATGCGGATATTGTTTTCTTCACACCCTTCAACAAATCCGCCATGCGTCTGGCTCAGGCGGATTATGTCGACGAAATCGGCTTCATTGATGCGACGATCCATCCCAAGGAAAGCGGCCGTGAATTCAACGTGCTGGATGAAGTCTGGAATGCCCGGGTGACATCCCATATTCCGCTGAGCGCGGTTGCCAGCCGGATCACCGAGGACAGGGTCTTTGACAGCCTCTGCCTAACGGACAAAACCATGAAGGCTGCAGGCTACGAAGCCCCCAGAATTGGCGTTGCTGCCCTTAACCCCCATGCGGGCGACGGGCGCAATTTCGGCACCGAGGATGACGATATCATCCAGCCAGCCATCGAACGGGCGCAGGCCGCCAACATTCTGGCCACCGGGCCGGTGCCGTCAGACACGGTCTTTGTCCGGGCGACCCGCGGTGAGTTTGATGCGGTGATGACCATGTATCACGATCAGGGGCAGATCGCCATGAAACTGATCGGCTTTGATCGCGGGGTCACCCTCATCGCCAACTATCCGTTTCCAATCGTCACACCAGCGCATGGCACCGCCTATGACATAGCCGGCAAGGGCATTGCCGATCTTGGTGCAACGCGCAATGCGGTCAATCTTGGCCGGAAACTGGCTCTTATGGATCAGGGAGGATCCAGAAAAGCCAGTGGTGAGCCGCTATCCCAGCTTGTTTCCCAGGCACTTGATCCTGATCGGAAATGGGAAGCGGCATAGAGAAATAACTTTTGAACCGCCGAACGCTGTTCGGTGTTGCAACCCAAGGGAGGAAGACCAATGAAACATTTTCTCGCGACTGCATCCGTGATTGCACTCGCCCTTGTGGGGGGGGCAGCCAATGCTGCCGAATTTCCCGCTGACACCATCGAAGTTGTCACTCATGCTGGCAATGGTGGCGGGACTGACGTCACAACCCGGATGATGATGATCAAGGCGCGCCGTGAACTGGGTGCGGACATGGTTGTCGTCAACAAAAAGGGTGGCGGCGGTGCTGTTGCCATGGATTATTATCTCGATCAGCCAGCGGACGGCAACTCGATTTTGACCTTCACGATCGGTCATTCGGCAACGATCGCCAAGAGCAAAACCAAGATGACCCTTGACGATATTCGTCCAATTGCCCGCGGGACTGACGATCCTCAGATCCTGATGGTCAAATGCGGTGCCTATGATAGTGCAGAAGCCTTTGTTGCGGCTCAGAAGGAAGCGCCCATCGCTTATGGTACGACGCATCTGGGCAACATCGATGACGTCTCCGCCTTCATGTTCACCATCAAGGGTGGCATGAAAACACCAAAAATCATTCCTTTCGACGGTGGTGCCGAGCTCGCAACCCAGCTGATCGCCGGGGCAGTTCAGTCTGCCGTTCTCAACTTGGCTGAAGCAAGTTCCCAGATCGAAGCTGGCGATATTTGTCCGCTTGTGGTTCTTGCCGACGAGCGCATGGCCGGTCTGCCAGATGTGACCACCGCCAAGGAAATGGGCATCGATGTCAGTTTCTCCACGGTGCGTGGCTTCGTCGTGCACAAGGATGTGCCGGATGATGTGGCAAAGAAAATCGAAGATTCTTTGCTGAAGGCAATGAAGAGCGGTGTCTATCAGGGCTATCTTGAATCGGTTGGCCTCGACAGCACCTCTGTTGCCGGTGCCGAAGTTTGGGGTAAACAGCTCAAAACAATGGATACCGACATGAGGACCGCCCTTAAGGAACTGGGTTTTATCGAGTAAACTGACAAGGAGCGCGATGATGCCTGTCCCCCAAGCCAAGTATCATCGCGCTCTGCTTCCCCGTTCCTGAACGGGCAGCTTCCGACATGCCGGTCAATCAGAGCAATGGCGCATCTGGACGCCCAACTGCGGTGTCTCCCTTTTGCTGTGCGCTGTGCCTTTTGGTTGCAGATAAAGTTCAAGAGGCTCCATCATGCAATCCGATCAAGGTCATCCCCGACCTTCACGTTACGGACTATCTCACTACGCTATTCCAACCGTTATCATCGCATTTTGTGCGTTGGCTTTCTGGCTTTCGACGCAATTCGATCGTGTTCCCCCCATTCTTAAACGCGGTATTCAGCCATCGGATTTCCCGCAGCTCATCATCGGCTTGATCATCCTGCTGTCTCTGTCCCTGTACATCTGGGACAAGGATAAGACGCCTGATCCCTTGTCGGGCATTGTCTGGAAGACGATTGCGTTGATGGTCGGCTTTGTGGCGATCGCTCAGATTGACCTGATGCTCGGGATCAGTCTGTTTGGCGGCTGTCTGACAATTCTGTGGGGTGAGCGTCGCCCTGCGATGATTGCGATTGTTGCAATCCTTGTCCCGCTCGGGGCGTTCTTCCTCTTTGATCTGGTCTTTGAGGTGCGGTTCCCGCGCGGCCTTCTGACGAACTTCTGGTACGGGTGATACTCATGGATGCTGCATTCAACGGTCTGCTAGCCTTGGCGGACGTCAATCTCCTGGGGCTCATTCTGCTCGCCACGCTGGGTGGCGTGTTGATCGGTGCATTGCCCGGACTGAACGGGACCACGGGCGCCGCCTTGCTGCTGCCCTTTACCATCACGATGGAACCGATCGCGGCAATCGCCGTGCTGACGACGGTCTATTGTGCAGCCACATTTGCCGGTGCGATCACGGCCATTCTCATCAACACACCCGGCACCTCGGCCAGTGCCACGACCTGTCTGGATGGCTATCCTCTGGCCCAAAGGGGAGAGGCCGGGCGCGCTTTGGGAATGGCGGCGGTGTCCTCCACCATCGGTGGCGTGGTCTCCGTGATCTGTCTGATGTTGGCTGCCCCCCTTCTGGCCCGCGTCGCTTATAACTTTGCACCACCGGAATATTTCGCCCTGACCATGTTTGGCTTGTCGATGCTGGCAACCATTGGCAATGGCTCGCCGGTCAAGAATGTGCTGGCAGGGGCTACAGGGGTTCTGCTTGCCACCATTGGCATCGACCATTTGACGTCGATCGAACGCTTCACCTTTGGCCTTAACGAGTTGTCCGAAGGCATTGGCTTCGTCCCGATGATGATTGGCCTGTTCGGGATTTCGGAGCTGCTCTTCCAGGCTGAGAAGCTTCATGTCAAGCGTCGCCAGATCACCATGAAGGCCATTGAGCTGCCCACACGGGCCGACTATCGCAAGGTTTGGAAAGTCATTCTGCGCAGCACCGGTATCGGAACCTTCATTGGCATTCTGCCAGCCGAAGGGGCAACGGTGGCCTCGATGATTGGCTACAACGAAGCCAAGCGCTGGTCCAAGACCCCCGAGGAATTCGGCAAAGGCTCCATTGAAGGCATCGCTGGATCGGAAGCGGCAAACAATTCTGCCACTGGTGGAGCGATGGTGCCAACGCTGGCGCTCGGCATTCCGGGCAGCCCGACCGCTGCGGTTATTCTGGCTGGCCTGATGGTTCACGGTCTGCGTCCAGGGCCGACGCTCTTCACCGAGCAGGCCGACTTCGCCTTTGCCATCTTCTGGGCGATGCTTCTGGTCAACTGCCTGTTCTTCTTTGTCGGGCTCTGGGGTGCCAAGCTTTATGCACGCGTGACCCTGATCCCGATCAACATCCTCTGGCCGATTGTCTTCACTTTCTCGATCATCGGTGCCTATGCGCTTGATCAGTCCATGACAGATGTCTGGATCGCACTGGGCGCGGGCATCCTCGGTTTCTTCATGCGGCGCTACGGTTTCTCGGTCGTTCCGCTGGCTATCGGACTCATCCTTGGTGGCATGCTCGAAACCCGCTTCGGTCAATCAATGGTCATGCTGGACGAAAAATGGTGGCTGATCTTCTCGCGACCTTTGTCCCTGTTCTTCATTCTGCTGACCGCTTTGGCGCTCTTTGGCCCTGTGATTTTCGGTCGGAGGCGCAAGAAGAAGGCAGTTGCAGAGCCAATCGCCGAACCCGAAAGCACCACCTAACGAGGTGCCTTGGGCGTCGCCCAAGGCACACAACCGGACGCTTCAATCGCAAAGATCACGAGGATACTCATGGGCAGATACAGATGGACACGGGATAACTGGCCCATAGCGGCAGCGATGATCCCCTTTCCAAACAGGCTCGCCGACGGTCGGCTGGTTCAGGATATGCCTGCCGACCATTGGCAGGAGACGCTTGCCGAGGTGGCCGACGCAGGATTTTCAGAGCTGGACCCGACGGATTCCTGGTTGCGGATTGCCGATCTCGAACCCTCTCGGCTCGATGAGTTCCTCGGGGTTGCCCGATCTCTTAATCTCACGATCCCGGCCATTTCAACATCCCGTCGCAGTGTCATTGATCCGGTCAATGGTGACGACAATCTCGCCTATTGCCATCGGGTGATCGATACGGCGAGCAGCATCGGGGCAGGGGAGGTCAGCTTCGGCTTGTTTGGTCCCTTGACCGCAGCCCAGCAGAAGGCACTGTGGTTCTGGACCGTGGACGGAGAGAAGAATCCCGAAAATCCGGATATTTATGCGCTGGCCGTAGAGCGGATCCGGGAACTGGGAAAGCACGCGGCCGAGCAGGGCGTTGAGGTGTCTCTCGAGATGTATGAGGACACCTATATCGGGACGGCGGACGGGGCGGTCAGCTTCGTCGAAGCGGTCGATCTGCCCAATGTCGGCATCAACGCGGACATCGGCAATCTCATCCGCTTGCATCGGCCCATGGAGCATTGGCAGGACATGATGGCCAAGCTTGCGCCTTTTCTCAAATATTGGCACGTGAAGAACTATATTCGCGTCGAGGACCCGGTGACCGGTGCGTTTCTGTCCCATCCCGCACCGATGGAAGCAGGCATCATCAACTATCGTGCCGCGGTCAAGCTTGCATTGGAACACGGCTTCAAAAGCGCTTTCCTCTGTGAGCATTACGGTGGTGATGGCCTGACCATTGCCGCCCGCAACCGAGATTACCTTCGCAGCATTCTGCCCCGCACCTGAACGATCATCTGTCCGCTTCGCCACAACTGTCTGCTGACAGATGTGCTGCCTGACCGGATGACTGGCCATGCCAGACAAGACATTTGAGGAGGACAACCATGTCACTGACACAGGACCACCAAACCAAGAAGTTGATGAACGCGCCCGAAGACATCATTCCCGAAATGATTGAAGGCATGATTCTGGCACATCCCGATTTGTTGAAGCTTGAAGGGGCGACAGGGCGAGCGGTTGTCGCGGTCGATGGCCCACGCGATGGCAAGGTTGGTATCGTGGTGGGCGGTGGGTCAGGCCATGAGCCTGCATTTGCCGGCTATGTTGGTCGCGGGCTTGCCGATGCAGCGGCCGTGGGTAATGTCTTTGCCTCACCCTCACCGGAACATATCAAAGAGGCCGCCATGGCTGCGGATGGCGGAGCAGGGGTGGTTTTCCTTTATGGCAACTATACCGGTGATGTGCTCAATTTCGACATGGCTGCAGAGGAATGCGCCGAACTTGGCATTGATGCCCGCTCCGTTGCTGTGATCGATGATGTGGCCTCTGCACCAAAGGAGAAAGCTGGTGAGCGTCGCGGCATAGCAGGTGATTTTTTTGTCTTCAAAATCGCCGGTGCCGCTGCCGATCAGGGCCGTTCACTTGATGAGGTGGTTGCCGCGGCAAACCGTGCCAACGCGGCGACCCTGTCGATGGGTGTGGCGCTTTCGGCCTGTTCCATGCCCCAGACCCTCAAGCCCAACTTCGACATCGGACCCGATGAGATGGAAATCGGCATGGGCGTCCATGGGGAGCCGGGGATGCGAAGGGCAAAAGTCGGTCGGGCCGATGACGTGACCAATGAATTGATGGACCTGATCCTCAACGAAATGAAGCCAAAGGCAGGGGATGAAGTCGCAGTCCTTGTCAATGGCCTTGGTGCCACAGGGTTGATGGAGCTTTACGTGGTCTCTCGCCGGGTCGCCCAGATCCTGGCCGCTCAAGGGGTCACGATCCACTATTCATGGGTTGGCGAATATTGCACATCAATGGAAATGGCCGGGGCGTCCGTGACCTTGCTCAAACTGGATGAGGATCTGAAATCCCTTCTCGATCATCCTTGCCGAACCCCGGCTCTGACGGTTGGGGCGGCCCCTCGTCCAATTGACGGAGCGAAGAGAACAGTGCGGACCTATGAGGGAACAAGCCGTGCCGATGCGGTCGATCGTGCATCACTCAAGTCGAGCGGTTCAATCTCGCCTGAAATTTTTCGTGTCATGATGCTGGCGGCCGGAGCCGCAATTGCACAAGAGCGGGATCGATTGAGTGAGTTGGACGGGGTCATTGGCGACGGAGACCACGGTGTGACCATGGATATCGGTTGGCGGGCCGTGATCAAGGCCCTTGATGCCGCGCCCGCAGACGACACCATCACACTGACATGCACAAAGGCAGCCAAGGCATTCCTTGATGCTGTCGGCGCATCCTCCGGTCCGCTCTATGCCGGTGCCTTCAACACCGCAGGCAAGACTGTGGTTGACCGGCTCAATCTGGATGGCGCCGCGATGGCCGCTTGGGTTGAAGGCATGCTCAACGGCATCCTCGGTCGGGGTGGTGCCAGTGCAGGCGACAAGACAATGATCGATGCATGGATGCCCGCCGCAGAAGCGGCCCGCAAGGCCGCAGACACAACGGACGATCCGGCGATCGTGCTGAGGGCCGCATGCGATGGTGCCCGGATGGGGGCAGATGCAACGCAAGACATGGAGAGCCGGCGCGGTCGCTCCAAAAAACTCGGAATCCGGTCCGTTGGCCACATCGACCCTGGAGCAGAATCAGCCCATGTGATGCTCAAGGCAATGAGTGAGGCGCTTGGAAGCGCAGGCTAGATTCTGTTGACAGACCTGACTTGCAGGTCAGTAAAGGTCTGTATCGGGATGGTTATGAAGTAACGATCCTGAACCGCTTGCTGTTAAGCGATGGGGAATGGATGATGTTCAACGCGTCACCCATTCCTATGAATCACAGACTGTTTGGCAGGTCCCGACTTGAGGCCGATATGCCAAGACAAAACAGACAGGAAAAAGCCAACTCGAAGAGTCTGTGTAGGAATTGAATGGCTTGGAGCCATCCATTTCTAAAATCGGTAAAGTGCCTTTCTGTCCCAAATTTAGCAGAATTATGGATATGCCTGCATAATATAAGGATATGGTAAATAAATATTTGAAATGAACATTATGCAGTATTGTCAACAACTGTGTTAATCAGCCGAGATTTACGAACAATTAGGTAAAATACTTTAGTGTCTGGCGCATACTATTCGGACGGAGGAAGCGGATGTCCAAACCAGGCAAACAAGCAAAACATCAGTCGACCAACCGGTTGCATTCGGTTGGAACGAAAATTGGCGCTGGCATGGCGCTGCTCGCGGTTTTTGTGATCGCCATTGCCCTTGTGGGGGTACGCGGCATCGGATCTATCAGCGGCGCTCTTACCCAGACGACAGCGGCCACGGACATCCTCATTCATGTCAACACTGCGACCGGTTCGATCTCCGAGTTCATTCTCAATAAGAAACCGGATCGGATAGAGAATGCGGTCGAAAATCTCGACACAGCGCTTGGCCGGATCAGCTCCGAAAACAACCAAAGTGACGCTCAGATTGCCGCAGACATCAAGGCGATGAAAGAGGCAGTGCACCAATTGGGTAGCTCTCAGGCCGCCGTCGAGAAGGCATCCAGAGAACTCGTCGAAATCGTCGACAAACTCAACACCAGTTCCTCAAAGGCCGAACAAGCCAGTGCCGACGCCATCAATGCCGCTGAACGCGAAACGGGCAATGTCTTCGTCAATCTCGATCGTGCGCGCAAGATGCTCTACAGCGCCAGCAATGTGCGCTCCGCCGGTCTTGAGATTCATCAGGTGCTGACCGAGCAATTTTTCCTGACCCAGCAAGCCGTGGACAAAATCAAAGTGTCCTTCGAAGCTGTTCGCCCCTCCATCAAGTCGATGACCGATTTTGGCAGTGCCCCGAGCACTCAGAAACAGGTCAGCACCATCGTCACAGCCTTCTACAAGTTTGACAAGGCCGTGGCGCAGGATGGCCCATCAGCGGACTATTCCCTGCTCGTTGATAACGCCAAGATCATGGTCAAATACGCCTCTGAGCTGAACAATGTGCTGGCCGACGAAGTGGCCAAAGAGATGGCCATCAAGACCGAAAAAGACAATGACCGTTCTAAAGCCCGTGTGATTGGCGGCTTGGTGCACAATTTCTCGAATCTCATTCATTCAGCAACTCTGGCTGCGGATCGCTATCGGTTGGTACCGACCGAAGAGATGGCGGCCAAGGTTGAGGGAACGCTCAAAAAGGCTACCGGTTTTGCCAAAATTCTGGGCAAGAAAGGCCACGAAGACCTGCCCACGGGCCTTGAAAACCTGAAAGCGGCTTTCCAGTCCCTGCAGGATGCAACGGTCCAGTTTGACGAGACGACCAAGCGGGTTGTCGAAACCTCCCGGCTTGCAGCAGACCATGTCGAGCGCTACACCATCGAGGCGCAGAAGCTGGCAGAAACCCAAAGCAGCCGCAACATCACCCTGATGACAGCTGCAGGCGGGGTGGCAATTCTGCTCACCATCGCGGTCAGTTTTCTGTTGATCAAGCTGATTGCTCAGCCGATTATCAATATCACCGCCTCGATGTTGCGTCTGGCCGATGGCGATACGGACATTGATGTCAAACCGTCCAACCGGCGGGATGAAATCGGCACCATGCTGCATTCGGTGCGCATTTTCAGGGAAAACGCCCTTGAACGGGTGAAGCTGGAACAAGCCAAAGCTCAAGAGCAATCCGCCCAGATTGAACGGCAGAAGCATATCGAGGCACTGATCAGCGGCTTCCACCGCTCCAGCCACGAATTGCTGGCCGCAGTGGGCTCCACGGCGGGCGATCTCAACAACACGGCGACTGCCTTGACCAATATTGCCAGAGATTCCACCAATCGCGCCGATGACACCCAAGGCTCGTCATCCGAGGTCAGCAACAATGTGCAGACTGTGGCCTCTGCTGCGGAAGAATTGTCGGCGTCGATCTCTGAGATCTCGGAACAGGTCAACAGAACGACCGAAGTGGTGAGACGGGCAGGCGAGCGCACGCAAGCCACCAATGAGAAGGTTGAAGGGCTCTCCTCGTCAGCCTCGCGTATCGGTGAGGTGGTCAGCCTTATTCAGGCCATCGCCGAGCAAACCAACCTACTCGCGCTCAATGCGACCATCGAGGCCGCACGTGCGGGCGAGGCTGGCAAGGGCTTTGCTGTCGTCGCCGCAGAAGTGAAAGAGCTGGCGAACCAGACCTCCAAGGCAACTGAGGAGATCTCCTCACAGATCAATGAAATCCAGTCTCTGACCGAAGAAACGGTCTCTGCGATTGCCGCCATCACCGAGACGATGGAGGAAGTTGACAAATATACCGCCACCATTGCCGCGTCGGTCAATCAACAGGGGGCAGCAACCAACGAGATTTCGTTGAGTGCCGGGCAGGCTGCAAGAGGCACGGCCAGCGTGTCGTCCAACATCACCGGCCTTGCAGAGGCGGTCAATGACACATCCCGTTCGGCGGATCAGGTGCTTCAGGCCTCAGCCGCTTTGGGTGAAAAAACCGAGACCTTGACGCAACAGGTAGAGACCTTCCTGAACGAGGTTGCCTCTGCATAGGCCTTGCCTGACGAAGTTACAGAACACTCAAAACAAACAAACCGCGCAAAGCAATTTGCGCGGTTTGTTTTTGCCCGGATCGTCGAAACCAATCCAGCTCGGTGCACAGCAATCGACTGCAAGATCCGGTCAGGATTTTGCTTCGTCCTTGTGAGAAGCGGGCGGCGAAGGGAACTCCTGGACCGAAGTCTGAAACGGATCGATGCCTGAAGTGAGGATTGCGTCAGGACATGGAGCGAGCCTGTTGGCGCTTGCTGGAGTGAGAGCAAAAAAGGACCGCATTCTTGTCGGAATGCGGTCCTTTTTGGTGTTCAGTTATGAAAGCCTGCTAGCAAGCCCTGCGCTCTGGGCCCTCATAACTTGTTTCATTGTTTACGCGCCTGTCGAGAGGCCCTTGTCGCAAACCGAGAATGAAGCTGGCGACTTCCTGCTGCAGGGTTGCTGCGTCTTTCGTCATCCGGTCGGCCGATTGCAGGACGAAGTCCGCTGCGTGGCCCGTTTCTTCTGCATTCTGGGACACATTGTTGATATTCTGCGCGACTTGCTCCGTGCCGGTATGGGCTTCTTCCACATTCCGGGCAATTTCTGCTGTCGCTGCATTTTGCTGTTCCGCAGCGGCGGCAACGGCAGCCGTGATTTCCTCCATCTCGCCAATCACTCGGGAGACATTGCCAAAGGTGGCGACAGCCTCTTGTGTGGCGGCTTGAATGGTTTGGATCTGAAGCGTGATGTCATCAATGGCCCTTGATGTTTGACCAGCAAGATCCTTGACTTCACCAGCTACGACGGCAAATCCCTTGCCGGCTTCGCCCGCTCTGGCCGCTTCGATGGTTGCATTCAAGGCGAGCATGTTTGTTTGCGCGGCAATGGCAGAAATGAGCTCCACCACTCGGCCGATCGTATCGGCTGCCACGGCCAGACTCTGGATTTTTTCCTCACCTTGCCGTGTCTCGTTCACGGCGTTGTTTGCCACGCGAGCGGAGCGTTCGATCTGGGTGCCGATTTCCTGAGAACTCGCGCTGAGCTCTTCCACGGCGGCGGAGACCGTTTGCACATTGACCGACGTTTCATGGCTGGCCGAAGCGACAATGGCCGCCCGCTCATTGGTGTTTGCGGCGCTATTGGTCATTTCAGTGGCCGTCGAGTTCATCTGATCGCCAGCCTCGGAGAGATTGGCGGCAATGATTTTCGTGGCATCTTCAAAGTGGGTCGTTTTCTCGGCAAAGTCATTGATGCGCATTTGCACACGCGAGATTGCACCATTCATTTGCCCGGCATAGGCATGAAAGCTTCCATTCAGACCTTCGAGCTGGATGCGGCGATAATACTTGTTCTGAGACAAGGCGTTCGAAGACGCCACCGCTTCACGCATGAAGGTATCAAAGCTATCAACCAGATAGTTCACCGATGTCATCAGAACACGAAGATCCCCAGCATCGAGATTCTCATTTGTCCGTTGCTCGAAATCACCATATCCAACACGCTTGGCGATGGTGGAGACATGGTTGATTGATTGGCTGGTTTTGTGGTTTTGCCACACACCAACCAGCAACAAGGCGCTAGAGAGGGCCAACAGGACCAATGAAAAAGCCGCTCCGCCCAGCCCGGTAATGAACGAACCGATTGCCGTCAGGTTCAGGCCCAAGGCAACCAGAACACTCCAACGCATTTTAGAGAGTGAGGATAAATTGATCATAGGTCGTCCTTTTCTCTTCCAGAATGCTGGCGAGATGGTTGCTGCTGTCCTGCAATCCGGCTTTCCGGTTGCTCTGGCGTGCTTCAAGTTCAAGCAAGTTGCCGTAAAGGGGTTGAATCACCTTGGTGAGAACTTCCCGGTTCGGTGCGCGACGGGCCGAATGATATCCGACCACGTCTCCATCTGCGTCAAAGGAAGGCGTGACATGCGCAAACACCCAATAATGGTCGCCATTGTTGGACATGTTCTTCACATAGGCGAAAATCTCGCGTTTGGCCTCAAGGGCACCCCACAAGAGTTTGAAAACAGCACGAGGCATTTCGGGATGGCGAACACAATTATGCGGTTTGCCGAGCAGCTCCTTGTTTCCATACCCGGCAATCGTTCGAAAGAGTTGATTACAATAGGTAATCCGTCCCTTTGTGTCAGTTTTGCTGACCAGCATCTCGGCGGCGTCGAAATGACGCTCCACCCCCGTTGGTTTGATCTCTGATGCCATATTGACCCTCGCACGCATCGCAATAATATCTATGTAATAGTCCTATAATTGAAACTTTAACAATCTAGAAATGCGTGTATTTACCAAGTGAAATTTCCACAACTTCTCCGTACAATTATGTATAGTTAAGGTTGTGTGAGTATAATCTTTGAAAGTATTTGTATATACTGGAAGGTATTGTCAAATAACACTGTTCAGCGAAGCTGCGTAAACGCGTTAAATATTCCGAAACCAACTGGATAGAAGGAAGGCGACTAGGCAAAAAGTATTAAGGCGACGTGCGCGCTTGGTAAGGTTGTACCGGCCCTGCCGCCAATTGGTCCACCAAACAGAGGATGCTGACAATCCGAATATCGCAACTGCCAGAGCCAGAAACTACCGCAACCGCATCGAGATGATTGAGCGGGTATCTCGGTTTTTTGCTTTTTGCATCGACCTCCTCCACCCTGACCGTTACACTGACGCTGGACGTCGATGAACACAAGCGCATGCATCAAGCAAAACAACCGGGCTTGCTGGGCGATGGTGCTCAAGCAAGAGACAAACTGAGCAACGGACATTCGCAACAATGTCAATTTCCAGTAGCCCAATCATTCCCTTTCGGTGGGACTTGTCGAAACGAGAACAGCTCGGGGACCTCGCCAATCATCCGAAGGCGGATATCCCGGATGGATATTATCAGGACGTGCGCGCGATATCCGCCAAGGTCATCGCATTTTCTGATGCGTGTGATCTGGTTTTTGTGGGCCGCTCACCTGAGCATCTGTTTGACTATCTCAATGGAAGCTTTCAGGATCTGGAGCAACGACCCAGCCTGACATTGTTTCAATTTTCCAAAGCCCTTCAAAACCAGAGCTGGACGGCAAGGACCGGGCCGCCCGACTTCAAGCATCGGGAAGTGGTTGCGCTGCTTGATCACCTGATCGAGCTCAATATCGATCCGCTCAGCTTGACTGCCTCCAAACGAGCGCTGCGGTTTGTCGACTTTGTCAGCACGGGGGCCACATTCCGAGACTTGCTTGCACTTTACAAAAGACTCGCGGAACACCAGAAGGCAGACTGGAACATCGTTGAACGCAGGCTTGGTTTCATCGGCATCACAAGCCGTAAAAAGAACTCGCCCAATACCTATCGCTGGCAGCAATCAGAAGAATGGAAAACAATAGCAGGCAAGGTTGGAGCAAAGAATGTCTCGGTGTCCTGGCCCTTCTGGGATCACTGCGCCAATCGATCTGAAAAGGTAACGCCATCCCATCACCGCGGCAGATGGTTGAAGCCGCAGGTCGAAACGCCCGAATATGGAGAAGCCATACAAAAGGCTTTGGCGCGGTCCGTCGACATTTACGAATTTGCCAACAGCGCTGAAGAGCGAAAGCTTTTCTCGCAGACTCTGTCATCGAGCCGCGAAATCCGTCATGCATGGCTGCGAAAACTGGCGCATGATCTGAAGTTCGGTTGATTGGAAGGGGGCACCGCGCCCTCAATCCACTGGTTCGTCAAGCAACATTCTCACCCGTTCGTCAATCTGATCGCACATTTGCGCACTGGAATAGCCCGCGCGGGCGCGAAACATGTAGCCTTGTCTCATATCAAACAACAATGCAGCCCGTTCCCGGCAAGGGAAGGTGGGTGATAAGGTGCCTTTCTCGACTTCTTTTTCAAACCGCGCGGTCAAGCGTTCTTCTGCATTCGTGATCGCAGCGCCGACCCGTTCAACCACCCCCTCGACATGCCCGACAGAGGCAATGACACTGGAGGCGAGAAAGCACCCCTTTGCGCCGCCTTGATGGCCAGTCGCTGAGTGGATGACCTCAGTCAGAAAGGCGCGCAGCGCCTTCTCGATATCATCTTCTTTCTCGATCGCGACAAGTGGAGCGCAAGCATCGGCCGCGCAATAGTGATCGATGGTTTTGAGATAGAGTGCGCGTTTGTCGCCAAAAGCCGCGTAGAGGCTGGGGCCCGTGATGCCCATCGCACCCGTCAGATCGCGCAAGGATGCGCCATCATAGCCCTTTTCCCAAAATACAGTCATGGCCTTCATCAAGGCCTCATCGCAGTCGAAGGTTCGCGGGCGACCAATTTTTTTTGTATCGTTCAATATATATTCCTTGACGATGATGTGATTTTCGAATTATGTATTGATCAATATATATAGAAGGTGATCCGAAATGACTAGTAAAAAACTCACCGCCGGAGAGGTCTTTCCGGTGATCGATCTTCCTGTGCTTGATGGCAGTCGGCGCACATTGTCCAAACCTCGGCAGGGCTTTGACTGGATGCTGGTGCTGGTTTATCGCGGCAAGCATTGTCCAATCTGTACCACCTATCTCAGAGAGCTCAACGCGGTTCTGCCGGACTTGCATGCGCTAGGGGTGGATGTTGTTGCGGTCTCGGCGGATAGCAAGGAGCGAGCGATCGGCCACATGGCAGACGTGTCGCCCCAGTTTGACGTGGCCTATGAAATGACCGTCACCCAGATGCAGGAGCTGGGGCTTTATGTCTCTGGTCCGCGCAACGGCATCGATGTCGAAGCGCCCTTTGCAGAGCCGGGCCTGTTCGTCATCGACGAAACTGGCCACACCCAAATCATCGACATTTCGAATGTTCCATTTTCACGGCCCAGCCTGCCATTCATTGCCAAAGGCATTGGATTCCGGCGTGGTCCGATGAAAGACGCCCCCGTTAACGGCACATATGCCTGACTTTATAGGAGACATCATGACCGAGAAGACAAGCGCAGCCCTGCAGGACAAGGTGCAGGACCTGATGAAATATGGCGTCAGCGCCAACATGGAAGAGCTGGACAAAATCTACCACAAAGACATTGTGGTGATGGATCTGAGCATCGATGGACGACTGGTGACCCTTGAGAAACAGGCTTTCATGGCGCAACTGAAAGAAGCCTTCAAGGACAAGATACCGGAAGAGCATCTATGGGCCAAAATCCACAGCCTCACGGTCAATGGGGATCGCGGCCATGTTCTGATTTCGCGGAAAATTCCAGTCGGAGGGCCCAAAATGAAGATCGATCTGAGCATTGATTTTCTCTTCGAGGATGGCCGCTGGCAGGTAACCCGTGAAGTCAATTTCAGTCGACCTGATACGGACGACCAAGTCGCGGCCTGACAATCTCAGGCTCGATCTTGCAAGCATATGACTGGCACTGGTCTCGGGCTGGCAGACATTCAGCCCGAGCCGTACCTGATCGCCGGTCCGTCCTGTGTGTATGGCGTCTTGATACAGGATGATCAACAGGCGTCAGGGTTTCAGACGCGGCGGGCATGGTCGCGATAGTGACTGGGTGTCATCCCGGCTTCCTTGACGAAACTGCGGGTGAAGTGGGAGGCATCACAAAAGCCGGTTTCCGTTGCAATCTCGGTGATGCTGGCCTCCGCACGCCGCAGCAACATCCGGCTGTGGGACAAGCGCACTTTAAGGGCCGCTTCTGCCGGGCTGAGACCTAGGGCCTCTGTGAAACGGCGCTCCAGCGTCCGGCGGCTCACTTTGAGCATTCGGGCAAGATCATCCATTCGCATCGGTGACGTCAGCCGCTGGCGCATCAGCAGCAGCGCCCGCCGCACCATCGGATCACTGGTGGCAAGCTCCAATGGCAAACCGGGTTGGGGCTTTTCCTCAGTCTGGGCCTCATCGATGATCATGATATGCAGGCTCTTTTGCGCCTCCGCCTTGCCCACATGGCGATCCACCAGAAAGGCAGCCAAATGGGCTGAGCTGACGCCGCCTGAGCAGGTCAGTCGATCCCGATCGACCACGAAAATCTGGTCGGATACCGGGGTCAGGCCACCAAACTGGTCGAGAAAATCCTCATGATGGAACCAGCTTACACAGCAGCGGTAGCCCTCCATCAGCCCGGCCTTGTGCAGAATGAAGGCACCGGTGCATATGCCGACCAGCGGAACCCCCTTGTCTCGTGCCTCACGTAGGAAAGCGAGATAGTCCGGCCCCAATTCTGCTCCGGCCCCCAACAAGCCTCCCACGACTGCGATATAGTCATAGGCCTCCGGTTGCCGCAATGGGCCATCAGGTTGGACCTCGATTCCGGCGCTAGATCGCAACGCGCGACGGTCGGGGGATAGGATACGCCATTCACAGCGGATCGGGCGAGACCGGTCCCCTTCATCGGCGGCCAGACGCAAAACATCAACAAAGTTCGCAAAAGCCGACAGGGTGAAGCGCGGGGCTACGATCAGCCCGATACGCAAGCGAGGAATGACAGGACGGGATCTGGCATCGGACATGGCGCAGTCTTTTCATTTGGCAGTCAGGGGTTGGCGTAAAGATACAATAGCTTTGTCGCATTCATCCAATCAAGCCCATGGCCTGCGGATTTACCTTTTCTCAGTTGGCCTCAACACAATCACATGACAGCCAATCCGCGAAACCAGTGCTCAATCCAAGAGCATGGCGCGGATTGCAACAACAGGGAGCCGCCGCACCATGACCCGATATTCCGCTTGGTCGGTTTTCAAGAATGCCTTGACAGGTCATAAGAACTGGCCCGAGCAATGGCCGGACAAAGAGCCGAAATCCAGCTACGACGTGGTGATTGTCGGTGCTGGTGGTCACGGTTTGGGCGCTGCCTATTATCTTGCCAAGGAACATGGCATCACCAACATTGCGGTCATTGACAAAGGCTGGCTTGGTGGCGGCAACACCGGACGGAACACCTCGATCATTCGCTCCAACTATCTCTATGACGAAAGCGCCAAGCTCTATGATCACGCGGTCGATCTGTGGGAAGATCTGAGCGAGGATCTGAATTACAACGTGATGTTCTCCCGCCGTGGCGTCCTGATGCTGGCCCATAATCAGCATGACATCCAGAGCTTCCAGCGGCATATCCATGCCAATCGCCTCAATGGCGTTGACAATCGCTGGGTCAGTGCCGATGAGGCTAAGCAAATTTGCCCGCCGCTCAATCTTGACCCCGATGCCCGCCATCCGGTGCTTGGAGCCGCTTTCCAGTCCCGTGCCGGCACAGCTCGTCATGACGCGGTGGCCTGGGGCTATGCCCGTGCGGCAGCCAAGCTCGGCGTTGACATCATCCAGAATTGCCCCGTCACCGCCATCCGCCGCGATGCCAACGGATCGGTGGAGGGCGTCGTCACGCCCAAGGGCTTCATCCGGGCGGGCCGGGTCGGCGTGTCGGTGGCAGGCACCACCACCCCCTTGATGGAAAGCGCTGGTGTTCGCCTGCCGCTTGAAAGCTTCCCGCTGCAGGCGCTGGTGTCCGAACCGGTCAAGCCGATCTTCCCTTGCGTGGTCATGTCAAACAGCGTGCATGCCTATATCAGCCAGTCCGACAAGGGGGAACTGGTCATCGGCTCAGGCACCGACCAATATACCAGCTACAGCCAACGCGGCGGCCTGCCGCTGATCGAACATACCATTGCGGCAATCTGCGAGATCTTCCCGGTCTTCAACCGCATGCGGGTGATGCGCACATGGGCGGGCACCGTCGACGTGACGCCAGACCGCTCGCCAATCATCGGCAAGACGCCCGTCAAGGGTCTCTATGTCAATTGCGGCTGGGGCACCGGTGGCTTTAAGGCCACCCCCGGCTCGGCCCATCTCTTCGCCCATACGATTGCCAACGACGACCCGCACCCGATCAACGCCCCCTTCACGCTGGAGCGCTTCACCACCGGTCGCCTGATCGATGAAGCCGCCGCCGCCGCTGTGGCCCACTAAGGCGCATTGAGGACAAAACGATGCTGCATATTCATTGCCCCTATTGCAACGAAACCCTGCCAGAGGCCGAATTTGCCCATGCAGGGGAAGCCCATGTTGCGCGGCCGGAAACCCCCTCTGAGGTGAGTGACGAGGCATGGCGCGACTTTCTGTTCATCCGCGAAAATGTCCGTGGACTTACCTATGAGCGCTGGCGCCATATCCATGGCTGCGGTCGCTTCTTCAATGCGGTGCGCCACACGGTCACCGACCGGTTCCTGACCACCTACAAGGCGGGTGAACCCCGCCCCGATCTCGACAAATTGCAGGAGGCGGACCAATGAGCGCCAGCCGCATTCCCGGCTATGGCCGGATTGACCCGGACCAGCCGATCGTCTTCACCTTTGATGGCAAATCCTATCGCGGTCGGGCAGGGGACAGCGTGGCCTCTGCGCTTCTGGCCAACGACGTCCATCTGATGGCCCGTTCCTTCAAATATCATCGCCCGCGCGGCGTGGTCACCGCAGGGTCCGAAGAGCCCAATGCGCTGATGTCGAGCAGCCGCGGCCCCGGTCGGACCGAACCGAACAGCCGCGCCACAATGCTTGAAATCTGGGATGGCCTGACCGTTGGCAGTCAGAATTGCTGGCCGAGTCTCACTTTCGATGTTGGCGTGATCAATGACAAGATGGCGCGTTTCCTCGCAGCGGGCTTCTACTACAAAACCTTCATGAAACCGAAGTTTCTTTGGGAGCGGCTGTATGAACCTGTGATCCGGGCAGCTGCAGGGATTGGTGTGGCGCCCAAGGAAAAAGACCCCGATCATTATGCCTCCCGCAATTGGCATACTGATGTGCTGGTGGTTGGAGGAGGGCCAGCCGGTTTGGCCGCCGCCCGTAAGGCGGCTGAATCCGGGCTCGAGGTGATGCTGGTCGACGAGCATGCAGAACTTGGCGGCACACTGTTGAGCGAGCCTCAAGCCAAAATCAATGGCCAAGCTGCATGGGACTGGCTGGCAAAGGAACTCGAAGAACTTGCAGCCCTTGGCGTCAAGCTGATGAGCCGGACAACGGCGATTGGCTATTTCAACGACAATATGATGGGTCTCTGCCAGCGCCTGTCCGATCATCTGCAACAGCCCGACCCGGACCTGCCGCGTGAATGCATGTGGCGGGTGCGCGCCAGCCAGATCATTCTG
The DNA here is from genome assembly GCF_003324485.1 of Cohaesibacter intestini. Lineage (NCBI taxonomy): Bacteria > Pseudomonadati > Pseudomonadota > Alphaproteobacteria > Hyphomicrobiales > Cohaesibacteraceae > Cohaesibacter > Cohaesibacter intestini. The sequence continues at coordinate 49,018 of NZ_QODK01000008.1, forward strand.
GCGCAGGGGGCCATTGAGAAGCCTTTGGTCTTCCACGGTAATGATCGTCCCGGCGTGATGCTGGCCGGGGCTGCCCAGACCTATCTCAACCGTTTTGGTGTGTTGGTGGGGCAAAAACCGGTCATCATGACCAGTCATGATAGCGCCTATCATGCGGCCTTTGATTTGGCAGATGCAGGCGCCGCCATTCAGGCGATCATCGATACGCGCGCCGAGATCCCTGCTGCGCTTGAAGCCGAAGCCGGGAGCCGCAATATCCGCCTGTGCAAAGGGCACGTCGTCACTGCCGTGGATGGCAAAAATCAGGTGGCTGGTGTGGCCTTCAACCCGCTGAAGGGTGACAGGGTCGGGGCCGCCGAGCGCATTGCCTGCGATGCGGTGCTGATGTGCGGCGGCTGGACACCGTCTCTGCAACTCTTCTCCCATACGGGCGGCTCGATCCGCTGGGACGAGACCTGCGCTGTCTATCTGCCTGATCGAACCACGCAGGATTGCCAGATCGCCGGGGCCTGTGGTGGCCATTGGGGTCTGCAAGCCGCTTTTGATGATGGCTTGGCCGCAGGGCAGCGTGCCGCCGAAGCGTTCGGTAAAGCGTCCGAAACCGAAAGCCTGACAATTGAAGGCGACCGCATCGGCAGTGGCATCTCGCATCGCGAACTGCCCAACAATCTGGACAGCGTCAAGCAACGGGCTTTTGTCGATTTTCAGAGCGACGTCACCGCCAAGGATTTGCGTCTTGCAGTGCGTGAGGGGATGAAATCCGTCGAACATGTCAAGCGCTACACCACCGCTGGCATGGCGACCGATCAGGGAAAACTCTACAATCTCAACGGTTTGGCAATCATCGCCGATGCCCAGAACAAAAGCCAGCCTGAAATCGGTTTGACCACCTTCCGGCCGCCTTACACACCGATCACATTTGGCACCTATGCAGGCCATCATGGTGGCAAGCATTTCGAAGTGACCCGCCGCACCCCCATCGACGGTTGGGCGGAGCAGAATGGGGCCATGTTCGAACCTGTCAGCCAGTGGCGTCGGGCATGGTATTTCCCCAAAGCGGGCGAAAGCATGGACGAAGCCGTGGCGCGGGAATGCAAGGCGACCCGCGCCTCGGTCGGCATGTTCGATGCCTCGACCCTTGGCAAGATCGAGGTCGTCGGTCCTGACGCGGTCGAGTTCATGAACCGGCTCTACACCAACCCATGGACCAAGCTGGCACCGAGCCGCTGTCGTTATGGCCTGTTGCTTGGCGATGACGGTTTTGTCCGCGACGATGGGGTCATCGGCCGGTTGGCCGAGGATCGCTTCCATGTCACCACCACAACCGGTGGGGCGGCCCGTGTGCTCAATATGATGGAAGATTATCTCCAGACCGAATGGGGCGACCTCAAGGTCTGGCTGACCTCGACCACCGAGCAATGGGCCACCATTGCCTTGAACGGTCCCAATGCCCGCAAACTGCTCGCGCCCTTTGTCGAAGGTCTGGACATTGCCAACGAGTCCTTCCCGCACATGTCGGTGGGCGAATGCACGGTCGCCGGCTTCCCGGCGCGGCTCTTCCGCCTCAGCTTCACCGGCGAGTTGGGCTTTGAGGTCAATGTACCCGCCCAACATGGACTTGCCCTGTGGCAGACCCTGCATGAAGCCGGCAAGGCCCTTGATCTTTGCGTCTATGGTACCGAAACCATGCATGTCTTGAGGGCCGAAAAAGGCTTCATCATTGTGGGGCAGGATACCGACGGCACCGTCACTCCCTTTGATTTGGGTATGGGCTGGGCTGTTGCCAAGAAGAAACCGGACTTTGTCGGCATGCGCGGTCTGGCACGACCAGATCTTGTCGCCGAAGGCCGCAAGCAGTTGGTTGGCCTTCTGACCGATGACGCCGCAACCAAGCTCGAAGAGGGGGCACAGATCGTGCTGGATCCATCAGAGCCACTGCCCATGACCATGGTTGGCCATGTCACCTCCTCCTACCACAGCACCACAATCGGTCGTCCGATTGCCCTTGCTTTGTTGCAGGACGGGCACAAGCGGATTGGCGAACAGGTCCATATCCCGATGCCGGACGGGGTGATCACCGCGACCGTCCGTGACACCCTTTTCTTTGACCCCGATGGCAGCCGCCAGAAAATGTAACAGGAGGCGATGATGCCCATTCTCCCGGACCCGTTACAGACGGGCAAATTGATCGAACAGGACGCACTCGCCATTGAAGTGCTGCCAGAGCTCCAAAGTCGCCTCTCCCTGCGTGTGGCAGGAGGAGACCGCGAAACGCTTGCGGCGGAGATCGACATCCCGCTGCCGGACCAGATCGGCCTTCAGGCGCCTCTGGATGGCGGTGCAATTGCCTGCCTTGGGCCAGATGAATGGATGATGACCCTGACGCGCGATCTTGCGGCCCTTGTGCAGACACGTGCAGGCACGGCCTCTGTGCCTCACGCACTTGTCGACATTTCATCTCGCGAGCTGACGCTGGTGATCTCCGGCTCTGATGCCAAGGAATTGCTGTCGGTCGGCTGCCCGCGCGATTTGCGCTCTTTCACTCCCGGCAAGGCCTGCCGAACCTTGTGCTTTGACGTTCCGGTCATTCTCTGGTGCGAAGCAAAGGATCGCTATCGCCTTGACGTCTGGCGCTCCTTTGCGCCCCATCTGGCGTCCCTGCTGCAGCAGTCTGCCAGAGCAATAAAGGCTGAGAAAGATCTCTCGGTCTGATCTCGTTTCAAGGTCCCCACGAAACGAGAAAGCCGCCCTTCGGGGCGGCTTTGCTTTTGGCTCGGTGGTCATGTTCAATCGCGCGGTGGGATGGTCCAGCCTTTTTTGACCGCCGGGCGGGCTTCGAACCGCTCGACATAGGCGACCACATTCTTGAAGTCATAAAAGCCAGTCACTTCGGTGGCTTCATAGAATTTGACGATCGTTGCCAGCCATGGGGCAATGGCGATATCGGCGATCGAATAGGATCCGGCAATCCAGTCCTTGCCTTCCAGCTCTTTGTCGATGACTGCCAACAGACGCTTGGCTTCGTTGATATAGCGCTCGCGCGGGCGCGGATCCTCGATGTCCTTGCCAGCAAATTTGTAGAAAAAGCCCAACTGGCCAAGCATCGGCCCCAGACCGCCCATCTGGAACATCAGCCATTTGAGCACTTCAAGCCTGTTGCGTTCGTTGCTGCCAAAGAGCTTGCCGCTTTTCTCTGCGAGATAGATCAGGATCGCGCCGCTTTCAAACAGGCCAATCGGCTCGCCGTCCGGGCCGTTGGGATCGATGATCGCCGGGATCTTGTTGTTTGGATTGAGCGACAGGAAGGCGTCGCTTTTTACATCAGCGTCAGACAATGTGACTTTGTGGGCTTCGTAAGGCAGACCCATTTCCTCCAACGCGATGGAGACCTTCACGCCATTCGGTGTCGGGAAGGAATAAAGCTGGATGACATCGGGGTTGCTGGCGGGCCAACGCTTGGCAATAGGGAAAGCATCAAGGGATTTGGGATCGGACATGGGAGTGCTCCATACAGACAAAAGGGAAATCGGGCAAAGGAATGCGGACTCTGATGATATATTCAGAGACGACTGATTGGTCTATTTCCGAGATAAGTTTGCCGGAGTTGGAATGGGAGGGGGCTAAGTGATTTTATTTTGCAATTTTTCCCGCATGGGAAAAAACTGTTTCAAATCAGGACAGCGTATGCACGCGCAGTCCAGCGCGCGCCCAAATGTTAAGGATTGGCTTCCGTGACCGTGCCGCAATCAGGTTGCAACAAGGGGAAGGTCGCAAAAACGATATCCCGGCAAACCCGCCCCTAGCGGGCGGGCTACAAATGGCCGGGCCTGTCAAAATAGAAAAGAGATCAGGCAGCCCGAGCGATCGGCTCGTTGCTTTCACCTCTTGTTTTCAAGGTCTTCATGGTAAGCGCCAGTAGGTCGAGATCAACCGTGTAGCTTTCGATCAACATATCGACAATCAGGCCTTGCTCAAAGCTCTCAAAGCCTGTCTCACCAATGGCTTTCTGAATGGCCGCCTCATCCAGTAGATGCGGCCTTACCTTGTAGGAATGTACCATATCTTTCCCCAATTCCCGGCCTGCTATGCGGCCATGTTCCCGACACCATCTTTGAGCTATCCCCAACGATAAGCATGATGGGTGCGGAGCATTTGTCCCAAACTGCCAGCCATCAGCGCCATCTCCCGGACGCAATCAAAAAGGCTGAAAACCACACTGTGGGCATGTTGATGCCATCCCCTTATGGTTAATGAGCATGGTTAACAAAGCGTAAATTTCTCCTGCTGTGCCTGTAAAAATACCGCTACAGACACGCAGCATGTCACCTGTTTCAGTTCGGGGTGAGGAGAGGGAGCCATTGGGACGAATGGTATTGAATTCGCTTTTGTCCGAGGATCGTCCAGCTGCAAGGAGTCGGTGTCACTTCCGGGCATAAAAACCGGGCGTGATGCCATAGGCGTGGCGGAACTGCTTGATCAGATGGGCCTGATCACAATAGCCCAGATCGGATGCCACCCGGGCTGCATGCTGCCCCTGGCGCAGCCGGGTCTTGGCTTCTGCCAACCGCATGCTTCGATGCCATTTGGATGGCGTGGTGCCAACGGCTTTCGAGAACATCCGCAAAAAGGCGGTCTTGCTGAGATCAACCTCGTTGGCCAGAGCCTCAAGGCTCGGGGGGGTACTGAGATCGGCGCGTAGCCAGTTGAGCACATACTGCACGCGCCAGTCTTCGCTATGCGGGCTGGCTGCCAAACTGCGATCGGAATACCGGCTCGCACTGATCAACAGGATGCCATTGATCACCTCTTCCAGATCTCCCAGAGCATCATCACTCAGAACGGCATCAATGATCTTGGCGAAATATTCAAGTAGCTGCGGGTCATCGACGATCGCGCGGTCAAACACCATCTCACGGTCGGCATGGAGCGCTTGCTGAACATAAGCTTGATCCAGATAGATGCTACCGATCAACTCGGTGCCGGAGCCGGACTGTATTTGGCCCGGATTATACAGCGTCGTCGCATGCTGGGTCGCTTCCATGGCTCGGCCATCCAGCCTCAGCTTTTCATGCCCCTTGATGTTGCAGCTGAGAACAAACTCATCATGGGCGTGGGCGGCAAAGCTCTCATGCTCGGACCAGATTGCCGCTGCTTCATAGCGCGCCGTTTTGATCTGTTTGGTGATCATCAATGAAGACCTGGAAATAGTTATTTATACGAATGTGTCTTTGTTAACATGAGAGGGCATTTTCGTACAATATGACAAGACGCAGTTTCGCTACAGTCTCAAGCGTCTGCTGTTATTCGCGGTCGGACATTATGGTGCGCGCTTTGAAATTTCGATATTTCAATTGGTTATAGTGGGATCGGTGGCCGTTTTTAGAAGTGATGATGATGGTGGCCTCATCGGTTTGGTACCTGATCTTGCCTTGAGTTGTTGCTGAGGGGACGCAACAATGACAAGGGGTTGGGTGCAATAGTCATTTCGAACCACGCCATTTTTCTGCCATCGGTTTCAAGACCGGTTGGCTGGCAAAGCACCATGCATGAGGCTTTGATAAGGGCGCTGCCCTTCTCAAAGATGAGAGAGACTGAGATCCGGGGTGGAAACGAGACCAGGGTTTAACCATGGTCGGCCGCTTTCGCGCGAAGGGCTTGCTGGTTCCGCATATTTGCCAGCGCCTTGGCGTTCCATCTTGGAATAGTGGGGATTGCAGCGTCGGATTTGCTGGTTTTTGCGACGTGGCAATCCCCTTTTTTTGACCTGATGCAGCTGCCGGGTCACACCTCCCAATCATAGCTTGCCGACAGACTTGTCCAGATGCGTCCTTGGATCGTTTGACTCGTAATCGTTAGTGTAATAAATCTTCGCGTGCTCATAGAACTAAAGTAGGATTCTGTGGGGCTCGCCCGAGTTCCGCCCCGAAATGGTCGGAGTTGCGCCCTGCGGCGTGTCTTGGCTTGTCCGGGTGGCCGGACCAGCATCAGATCTCATGCGCTTTCGACAAGCGGCAATCTGTTCCTGATGACCACCCCTTTGCTGACGCAGACACGCGCCAAAGATGAGCGCACCCTCCTTTCTGTGACACCACCGGAACCAAATAAATAGGTAAGAAATGTCTGAGACATCCGAAACATACGACACCGACTATGAAGTCGGGCAGGACAATATCAATGCCTTTGGCATGGATGTTCACAATCCGGTCTTCCTCATTTCCGCTATACTCATTCTTGCTTTTGTTGTTGGTACACTGGCTGCACCCACGGAAGCAAAACAGATTTTCGATGGCGCCAAGGGATGGTCGATCAACAATTTTGATTGGCTCTTCATGCTGGCGGGCAACGTGTTTGTGCTGTTCAGCCTGTTCCTGATCATTTCGCCGATGAGCAAGATCCGTATCGGCGGCAAGGATGCAAAGCCTGAGTTCTCGGTCATGAGCTGGTTTGCCATGCTGTTCGCTGCCGGCATGGGTATCGGCTTGATGTTCTGGAGTGTTGCCGAGCCTGCCGCCTATTACACCGATTGGTGGGGCACGCCGCTCAATGCCGCAGCCAACACGCCTGAAGGGGCGCAGATGGCCATGGGGGCGACCATGTTCCACTGGGGCCTGCATCCATGGGCAATCTATGCTGTGGTGGGCCTGTCGCTCGCCTTCTTCACTTACAACAAGGATTTGCCACTGACCATTCGGTCTGCCTTTTACCCGTTGATCGGCGACCGCGCCTGGGGCTGGCCTGGCCATTTTGTCGACATTCTGGCCGTTGTTGCCACCCTGTTCGGTCTGGCGACCTCGCTGGGGCTGGGAGCGCAACAGGCCGCCAGTGGCCTGCATTTCCTGTTTGACATTCCAAACACCATCGTCACCCAGATCGTCATTGTCAGCGGTGTGACACTGGTAGCGCTTTGCTCGGTCACCTTGGGGCTGGACAAAGGGGTCAAGATCCTCAGCAACATCAATATGGGCATGGCGCTGCTGCTGTTGGTGTTTGTCTTCCTCTTCGGTCCAACTGTTGTCATCGTGACAAACATGTTTACCACCGGGTCAACCTACTTGGAAAACCTGATCCCGCTGAGCAACTGGATTGGCCGCTCCGATGACAAATTCTATCATGGCTGGACGGTCTTCTACTGGGCTTGGTGGATTTCCTGGTCACCTTTTGTCGGGATGTTCATCGCGCGCATTTCCAAGGGCCGCACGATCCGTCAGTTCCTCACTGCGGTGCTGCTGATCCCAACCCTGGTCACCCTTGTCTGGATGTCTGTCTTTGGGGGCAGCGCGCTTGACCAGATCCAGAATAATGTTGGTGAACTGGCCAACGGTCTGGGTGATGTGTCGCTCGCCATGTTCCACATGTTTGAAAATCTGCCTTTGACCGCAATGATTTCCTTCCTCGCCATTGTGCTGGTGTTGGTCTTCTTCGTCACCTCGTCCGACTCTGGCTCGCTGGTGATCGACAGTATCACAGCCGGTGGCAAGATCGATGCCCCGGTGCCACAGCGCGTCTTCTGGGCGCTGATCGAAGGCTGCATTGCTGCAGCTCTTCTTTACGGGGGCGGGGCCGATGCTTTGGGGGCCTTGCAGGCTGCCTCCATCTCTGCTGGCTTGCCGTTCATCATCGTGCTGCTGGTCATGTGCGTCAGCCTCTATATGGGCCTGCGCCATGAATGGAAGCATGCCGAAACCTGATCCCAGGGACCCGGTCTCTGGTCACTGACATTTGGCTCGCCGCGCTGATGCTCTTCCTGTCATCAGTGCGGCGAGTTTTTTGTGTCTATGAGAAAAAATAATTTTCTTATGAATACAAATATAGGAATTTACTTTTTTACATTCACTGCTATTCTGTGTTGAAACAGAGACAAAATGGACAGGCTGCCGTGCAGGGCACATCGCCAGAGCATGCAAGATTGTCTAATTTATTGGAGGATTGGTTATGTCTGCAATGAAACGCCTTGACGAGAAACTGGCGCGGATCGCAAAGGGAGCTTATCGGCCGGTCGACTTCATCATCGCAGATGCCAAGGATGCCGACATGGCCGCCGGGATCGCCGCCAATGGTCCCCGGCTCGATGATCAGGGCAAGCCAACAGCCATGATGCGCCCGATGCAGGTCTATCGTGACGACATGATTGAGATGTGCCGTTCTGACCTCGTCGACATCATGCTCACATCCCAGTCTTCCTGCGAATATCTGACCCGCGAAGGGCATTTTTCCGGCAGCGAAATCACACCCGCTGTGCGCCTCAATGATGGCAGCGATATCTGGCTGATGCGGGGTGCCGATTACAAGCGTCTTCCATGCCAGCCTTTCCGCTCGGCGCGCCTGGACCGGGTCAAACCAGTGGCAGATTTGGGCCTCTACGCCATCACCTTCTACAATGATCTGGAGAAAGACTATCGCACGCTGGAAAATTATGCCCGTTTCCGCGACGAAGCGTCGAGTGCTGGCGTGCGTCATTTCCTCGAAGTCTTCAATCCCCATTTCGACGTTGCCACTCCCGGCACTGACTTTGCCAGTTACAACAACGACGCCATTGTCCGCACCTTGGCTGGTGTGTCGAGCCTTGATCGCCCGATCTTTTTGAAAATGGCCTATAACGGCCCTCGGGCAATGGAGGAACTGGCCTCTTATGATCCGGGCAATCTGATCGTCGGCATCCTCGGTGGCGCTTTCTCGACCACCCGCGACACCCTCGAGATGATCAAACAGGCCGAGACCTATGGTGCACGGGTTGCCTTGTTCGGGCGGCGCATCTTCTTTGCGGAAAGCTCGACCGCCATCGTTCGCACCATGCGGTTGATGCTGGAGGAAGGGTTGACCTCGAAAGAGGCCACCAAGCTTTATTATGACGGGTTGCTGAAGGCTGGCATCAGCCCCAAACTGGACCTTGAACAGGATATCGAACTGACGGATCCTGTCCTCAAGGCAGGCCTTTCCGATGCCACATAATCGTGCGATGGAACCGTTGGTTGACATCTTTCAGGCCTTGACCTCCGTTGCCCGCTCCGATGACAAGACCATGGCTCCGCTGGCCCAATGGGTGCTGGAACATCAGGATGTGTCGCGCCGACTGACCATTTCCGAGCTTGCTGCGCGCACGGAGGTCAGCGAGACAACCATCTTCCGCTTCTGCAAGCTGCTCGGTTTGACAGGCTACAAAGACTTGCGTCTGGCTCTGGCCGAAGGGCGTGGTTTGGCTCTTGGTTCGCAATTGGCTTCGCCTCAGGAAGAAGCCCACGCGCATTCCTACGGTGCCATTCTGCAAAAGGTGATCGAAGCCAATATCGAGCAATTGATGCGGACGCCGACAGTCCTCTCGCTTGATGCGCTGGAACAGGCAACCAACCGCCTGCTCAAGGCCAACCAGATCCAGATTGTCGGCTTTGGCAGCTCCGCCCCGATTGCCATTGATGCCTGTCGCCGGCTCCTGTCACTGGGGTTGCCTGCCATGGTGCATAGCGACCCGCATATTCTTGCGGTGGTGACCGCACAGGGCAAACCCGGCACGGTTTTTCTGGGCATTTCCTGCTCAGGCCGGACCCGAGATCTGATTGATGCCTTCGAGACGGCAGGCGAGCGGGGGCTCGACCGGATTCTCATCACCAGCGATCCCGGATCTCCAGCCACCAAGGTTGCCGATCTGGTGTTGGTCTCAGCGGTGCGCAGAATGCCACCGGCGCTTGACATCATCGGCACTCGGGTGTCGCAACTGGCGATTATCGAGGCCATTTCTGTGGCCCTGTCAGAGCAAGACCCAGACGCCCACGCGATCCTCGAGGATACAAGGCAACTGGAGCGGGAAATCGCCAAGAAACGTACGGGCGAACAGACGAAATAGTGGTCGGAACGGTAGGCGGATTGGAAGCCTTCGGGCCATTATGCCTGATTTATGGGGAGGCAAGCGATGGAACGGCAGACACCGCGACAAGGGATCATTTGCGCTGGCAACTGGATCGTCGACATCGTGCATGAAATTGACCAATGGCCAAACAAGAGCGAACTGGCATTGATTGCGCGCGAGGATCGAGGCATCGGTGGTGGTGCCGCCAATGTCAGCTCGGCGTTGGCCCGCATGCAGGTCGGCTTTCCTCTGTTGCCATTCGGAGCGATAGGGAACGATGATCTGGGGGGCTTTGTCGTTGAAAGCTGTCAGGCCCTCAAACTGCCGACCGATCGATTGATCCGTCGTGCCGACAAGCCAACGGCCCACACCCATGTCATGTCGGTGCCCGGCGACAGTCGCACCTTTTTCTATCAGGGCGGCGCCAATGACAGTCTGTCTGAAGCGGATTTCTCTGCCGGTTTCTTCGCTGGGTCGGACGCAAAAATCTTCTATCTGGGCTATCTGATGTTGCTTGAGCAGCTTGATGGAATGGAGGGCGACACCACCGGGGCCGCCCACATACTGGCCCGGGCCCGCGCCGCAGGATTGGTCACAACAGTGGATCTGGTCTCTGCCAGCCGGGATGATTTTTCATGCATCGTGCGGCATGCTGCGCCCCATATCGACTATCTCATCATGAATGAGGTGGAAGCCTGCCGGGCGGGCGATCAACCTCTCGAGGCGGGCGAGGTGCCATCGGATGCCACATTGCTGGCCGCAGCCGATAAAGTGATGGCGGTGGGCATTCACCGGGCAATCATCATCCATTGCCCCAAAAAGGCGGTCTGGATAGGCAGGGATGCGGAGCCGATCTTCCTCCGGCCCAAACCCCTGTCGCCAGACCAGATTCTCAGCCCGGTCGGGGCTGGGGATGCCTTTTGCGCCGGATTGCTCTACGGCATCCATCAGGGCTTTGCACCCACCCGGACATTGGCCCTTGCCCATGTCACGGCGGTGTCCTCAATGAAAGGCATGACGGCAACGGAATCGATCCCACCATTGCACAGTCTGCTGGCCGAACTGGCGTCGAATAGTGCAGAAGACTTTTCGCTCGTTTGACCGCAATTGTTGGATGGCAGGGCGCATGGACCACTTGTAACGTCGGCTCGCCTGAAAATAGGAAATTTTACTTATTTACGCTGCTTTCGGGTCGGCCTAGCCTCTTGATAGATCGTGTATATTAAGGGGGAGAAAAGCATGTCGAGACTTGCGAACATAGCGATCCTGATGGGGGCGCTATGTATAACAGGCACCGCACCTGCCGTCGCCGAGCAATCGCAGGCCTATTTCACGCAAGGGGTCCAGATCTGCCGCGACTTCGGCAATGACGGTTTCTTCGTTGTCGACCGTCTGGAAGAAAAAGGCTGGGTGAAAAGGCACGACGACTATTATGAAACGGATGTGATGTACACGCCCGGCAAGTCGGTATGGGTCATTCCACCCGAAGAGGGCGCATCGATGCCTGCCAGTTGCGTCGTCATCTCCGGTGCCGTCACCATCATGCAGGCGGAAGCCTCGGTCAATCTGGTGGTCTCCAACAGCAACGACAAACATCAGATTCTGTCCAATCAGGGCTGTACGGAGATTGATTTTTTCGGCTCGCAGAAAATCCGGATCTGGTCCGACGGGCAGGATGATTTCTGCAACGATCCCAACAGCGCCCGTGTCGAAGTGATCACATTGGTTGATCCGAATGTGGGACAATAGCCCACACGGCACCGTGCGACAGGGTTCGTTTGGTAAAGATTGTTCGCCCCTGCCTTATGCCGGGGCGAACGCATTGTCAGGCCTTTATGGCAAAGTCATCGCGTCAATGGGTGACATAGCCAAGGCTCTCAGGCAGCCAGAGGGCAAGGCCCGGAAAAAGAATGACCAACCCCATGGCAATAGCCATGGAGAGCATGAACCAGCCAACCCATTTGACGGTAGACTCAATGCCGACATTGGCAATCTTGGTGGTGACCATCAGATTGACCGCAACGGGCGGCGTGAACTGACCGATGGCAATATTCATTGCCATCAAGATGCCGAACCATGTCGGGTTCCAGTCAAACCGCTCCATGACGGGCATCAGCAGCGGCAGCGTGATCAAATAGATGGATACCCCATCCAGCACCATGCCCGCAAAGAGCAACAGCACCATCACCATGCCCAGGACAACATAGCCATTGTCTGATATGGTGAATAGAATGGCCGCGGCTTCGTCGAACGCGCCAAGCGTGCTGCCAGCCCAGGCGAAAATGCCCGCCAGCGAAATGATGATCATCACGGTAGCTGCGGTTTCGGCCGAATCTGCCAAACACTGATAGACATCGCGCAAGGTCATGTTGCGGTAGATCAGAGTCCCCATGATCAGGCCATAGAAGACCGCAACAACCGCCGCTTCGGTTGGTGTGAACAGACCGCTGCGCAAGCCGCCCAGAATGATCACAGGCGCCATCAACCCGGGAATGGCACCAACAAGGCTCTGCCAGAATGGAGGGCGATCATCAGTCTCCAATACCCCAAAGCCATGCTTGCGGCTGAGCAGGATGGTGGGAATGATGATGGCCATCCCTGCCATCAGGCCGGGGATCAGACCCGCCGCAAACAGGGCGCGCAGATCCATGCCGGGCACCATGATTGAATAGATGATGAGGGCAATCGAAGGCGGGATCAGAATGGCAGTCGAGGCCGAAGAGGCAATCACACCAGCCGAAAAGCTCTTGGGATAACCGGCCTTCATCATCGAAGGGATCATCACGGTGGCAACCGCGGCAGCATCCGCCGGGCCTGACCCGGACATGCCCCCCATCAGCAAACAGACAAGCACAGCCACAACGGCCAGTCCGCCGCGCCTTGGGCCAACGACGGCCGTAGCAAAGGTCACCAGTTTGGCAGCGACCCCGGAGCGCTCGAAGATCATCCCGGTCAGAATGAAGAGCGGAATGGCAATCAGCGGATATTTCGCGATGCCGTTATAGGTGTTGGTGCCAACCGTGGCCAAGGCATAGATATCAAGGCCCGTCAGGATGCCCAGCACGGCGGCAAGGCACAGGGATACCGCGATCGGCACCCCAGCCACCAGCAGGAAGGCAAGGCTGGCAAGCATGATGACATTGGGATCAAACATCATTCCCCCCGCCAGTCTTTGAGGGTGCGTTCGATGGCGCGATACAGGATCGCCACGCCGAGGATCGGCAACCAGATCGAATAGATCCAGCTGGGATAGCCCAGACCTGCGGACGTTTCTTCAAACTCCCACTGGTCATAAGCAAAATAGGCACCGTAATAGCAAATCAGGGAAAACACAGTGAGCGTGGCAAACAGCGAAATGGCTTCTGCCACATGACGCAGGCGCTTTGGCAGGCGATCAACAAAGAAAGTGATCCGCAAATGCCCCTTGGTGGCAAAGGCAAGGGCCGTGCCGATCAGGGTCATGAAGACAAGCAGAAACACCGAGAATTCCTCGGTGAAGGCAAAGCTTATATCCGTGACATAGCGCACTATCACGTTGGCAATGCTGATCAGACAGATGATTGCCATGGCACCTGCCGCCAAAGCTTGGTCTATGCGAAGCGTGCCAGACACTCTGGGGGACGCTTCACGGTCGCTATTCAGACGCTCAGTCACTGTGTTTTCCCGTTTGGGGCTTATCGGTTGGCGATCGACTCTTCGGCCATTTTGACCAGATCAGCGCCAATTTTCTTGGTCCATGTAGCATAGACATCACGGGTCGCATCAACAAATTTCTGCCGCTCGTCTTCGGTCAGCTCGGTGATGGTCACTCCGTGGCCGGTAATCTCTTTGGCAGCCGCTTCATCACCGCCACGAGAGGCTTCAATCCCAACCTTGCCAGCGTCAATCGCGGCCTGTTTGAGGATCGCCTGATCTTCTTCAGAGAAGCTCTTCCAAACGCGCTTGTTGACAGCAAACAGCAGGGGGTCATTCACATAGGACCAGCGGGTCATATACATCTGGCTGACCGTATGGATCTTGGCGATTTTGTAGACGGTCATCGGGTTTTCCTGACCGTCCACCGCCTTGGTGGTCAGTGCAGGCTTGGCATCGGCCCAGCTCATCTGGGTCGGGTTGGCTCCCAGTGCGGTGAAGATGTCCTGATAGAGCGGCGAGCCGACAACGCGAATCTTCAAACCCTTCAGATCGGCAGGGCTGCGCACTTCATGCTTCGAGTTGGTCAACTGACGGAAGCCATTCTCGGCCCATGCCAGCGGCACGGCACCTTTCTTGTCAACGGCCTTGAACAAAGCCTCTCCAACGGGGCCGTTGGTCAGGGCGTCAACCGCCTTATAGTCCGGCATCAGGAAGGGCAGCGAGAACAGATTGAGTTCCTTGACCTGTGGCGACCAGTTGATGGTCGAGCCAATGGCCATGTCGATGATGCCCTGACGCAAAGCGGTGAATTCTTTGGTCTGGTCGCCGGAAACCAGCTGGCTGCCGGAATAGATTTTCAGGTTGATGCGGCCATCCGTGCGCTCCTTGACCAGTTCGACCCACTTTTCGGCGGCAACACCCCATGGGAAAGGTGCCGGCAGAACCGTCGATACCTTATATTCTTTTTTGTAATCGGCCAGAGCCGGAGTGGCGATCAGGGCTGCAAGAGCCGCACAAGTCAACGCTTTCACGAATTTCATAATTGGTTTCCTCCGATAGCGGCACCTGTCAGCGCGGCACCTGCCTCATTCCACGGATTTTTGATTTCAAGCTGGGTGGGCGAAGGATCTGCTCACCCTGGATCAGAGTATTAATCGGGATAAAGAGCAAGAATCAACCATATATAAGGCCAATTTTGTAATTAAATATAAGGGGCTTAGGGTAAGTTCGTATATAAATCGCGGATCGCTGGTAGTCTGTGCTCGCTTGATCACTGGATTTTTGCCAAACATCCGTCTTATGACTAGGTTTCAACAAAGATCAACAAGGACATGTGGACAGTGGGGCCCGTGAGAATACATGCTCTCCGACTCACAGTTTGTGTTTGTTTTTCCATTGCCAATCACCTTGGGTGCGTCATGCAACGCCATGATTGCAATGGCCGTGGATTGACGCGAACCGGAACAGGGTAAGGGCGTGAGACCAGCAAGGGACTGCTTGATCAATTGTCATGATATTGATAAGGGAGTTAATCATGACAAATTGGATGCCAGACCCCGACCACTTGCAACGGCCAGTCTACAAGACACTTCAGAGCCTGATCATTGATGCGATTGACTCAGGTGACTTGCGCGCTGGCGAGCGCATGCCGACCCATCGAGAATTTGCCTACCAACTGAAGATTTCGGTCCAGACCGTATCGCGTACATATGACGCTTTATGCAAGCTGGGCTATCTGGTGGGGGAGGTTGGACGCGGGACCTATGTCCGCTATCGCGAAGGGTCGAACGCCTCGATGCCCTTTCTGCCAAACAGGCAGGAAGGTCTGGTCGATCTGTCCATGCTCAAGCCCGTGACCTCCGCCTTGCATTATGACACGATGCAGAAGGGCCTGAAGGAATTATCAAGGGGCTTCACGCGCGATCTGGTCCATTCCTTTCGGCCCGACGAGGCCTTTCGGGATCATCTTGCGCTTGCATGCCGCTGGCTGAAATCTCATCATATCCACGCGGATCCTTACACTGCCATCTTCACCAATGGCGCGATTCCGGCCCTGACGGCGTCTATCATGAGCGCCGCACCGCCCGGCTCGACTATCTGTGCGGAGGATGTCAGCTTTCACAGCATTCGACCGCTTTGTGAATATCTTGGCATTTGCCTGCAAACGATTGGTATGGATGAACAGGGCATTCGGCCAGACGCGTTTGAGGCGGCCTGCCAGAATACCTCCCTTCGGGCCTTGATCATATCGCCCACCGTTGCCAATCCGCGCGCCTATGTCATGGGGAGCACAAGGCGACAGGAAATCATCGACATTGCCCGGCGACACGATGTGTTCATCATCGAGAATGATGTCTTGGGGACACTGATCAAGGGGGCTCCCGCGACGATGCATCAGCTCGACCCGGAGCGCGTATTCTACATCACGTCTTTCTCCAAAACCATCATGCCGGGGATGCGGATCGGGCTGCTTGTCACGCCGCCGTCCATGTATGTCGCCACCAAGAACAGACATCTCGTGACAAACTGGATGGCCAATCCATTGATGGTTGATTTGCTGACACACTGGTTTGAAAACGGGACTGCGGATCACTTGATTGATTGGCAGGCGCGCGCGCTGCATCGTCGTCAGAAGCTGGCCAACAAGCTGCTTGCCGGGCATTCCTTCTCGTCCCACAAATATGCGCCTCACATCTGGTTGCCCTTACCTAAGATATGGAACGAGCAAGAGTTTTTGGATCGGGCACGAAAGAAGAATGTCGCGCTTGCAGGCAGCCTGCCCTTCATCATGTCAGAGCATTCCAACGAAGGGGATTTGGAGACACTCAATGCTGTTCGCATCGCTCTGGGACCATGCGATGAAGATTTGCTGGCATATGCCTTAAAGGTGGTCGCGACGCTGTTGGCCTCGGATGACGAAAAGCCTCTGCCTATGTTTTGATCTGCCCTGCGCCAAACTTTTGCTCAGTTGCATATCGTTCCATCAAAGGCTCTGATTGCGCTCAAGTAAAATTGTCATGATTTAATGTTTCGTTTGACCTGAAATTGTCTCTGTTTGATTGTGCGGGAAAAAGAAAACAATGATGCAATCATAAATGACAACGAGGGAAGCGATGAATACGCGATTTTTGAAGAATCTTGGCTCTGCGACATGTGCTGCTGCACTGCTGGCAGGTGTCTCCATGCTGCCAGGCGTGGCACAGGCCGACACCTGGAAATATGCCATTGAAGAAGCCATCAACGAAGTTCAGGGCGTTTATGCCACGAAATTCAAGGAAGAGATCGAGAAAAACTCCGATCACGAAGTTCAGATTTTCCCCTACGGCACGCTGGGTGAATCGGCTGACACGATGGAGCAGACCCAGGCGGGCATTCTGCAGTTCGTTGACCAGTCTCCAGGCTTCACCGGGGCGTTGATTCCAGAGGCACAGGTTTTCTTCGTGCCTTATCTGCTGCCAACGGACACCGACAAACTGAATGAATTCTTCCGCACCTCCAAAGCCATCAACGAAGATTTCGCCGAGCTTTATGCTGCTCAGGGGCTGGAACTGTTGAAAATGTTCCCTGAAGGCGAAGTCGCCATGACGACCAAGGAACCGGTCAAGAGCCGTGAAGATCTCAACGAGGTCAAGTTCCGCGTCATGACCAACCCGCTGTTGGTGGAGGCCTACAAGGCCTTTGGTGCCACGCCGACCCCGCTGCCTTGGGGTGAAGTTTATGGTGGTCTTCAGACCAACATCATTCAAGGTCAGGAAAACCCGACCAGCTTCATTGAATCCACCAAGCTTTATGAAGTGACCGATGTCATCACCTATGCCGGCCACAGCAACTTCACGACCGCTGTGATGGCGAACAAGGCCTTTTATGATGGCCTGAGTGATGCTGACAAAGAGCTCGTCCAGAATGCCGCCACGGTCGCGTTCGACTTTATTCTCGACTATCAGAAGGGCCTCGAAAAAGAGGCGCTTGACAAGATCAAGGCCGCCAAACCTTCGATTGTCGTGAATGTGCTGAGCGACGAAGAGCGTGCGCCGTTCAAGTCCGCAGCAGAGAAGGTTGAGGCCAAGTTCATCGAAATGACCGGTGACAGTGGCAAGGCCATTCTGGATCAGATGAAAGCTGATCTGAAAGCCGTTGAAGGGATGTAATCCTGCTCAAGGCGTTCATTCCGCCGGCGGTTGGTGCATGGGTGCTTGCTGACCGGCGGACTGCCCGCCGCAAGGGGAGGTCTTGTCATTCAGGACCCGCACCCTTTGTGCAGTGATCTACAGCTTTACACATGCGAAGAGCGGGACTGACTCCCGTTCTTTTCTCTTGGCCTCTGTCTTCGTCGGGAGTTTGCCATGTCTATGGATAATCAAACAGAGACAACTTTGCCCGGATTTCTCGGGTTGATCGACATTTCGATTGCCAGAATCGAGTCGGTGATGCTCGCGCTCGGCGTGATCCTCATGGCGACGAACACGGTGGCCAATGTCATTGGTCGGTTCGTTTTTCAAAATAGCATTTTCTTCTCAGAGGAACTCAATCGCTTTCTCATCGTTCTGATCACATTTTCAGGCATTTCCTATGCTGCGCGCCAGGGGCGACATATCAGGATGTCGGCAATTTTCGACAAGTTGACCGGGCCTGTGCGCAAGGTGCTGATGATCATCATTGCGCTCTCGACAGCGGCAATCATGATTGCGCTCGCCTATTTTTCCTTTTCCTACATCCTGACCGTTGCCAAATCGGGACGGGTCTTGCCAGCACTGCAAATCCCCGTTCACTGGATTTATCTCTGGGTGCCCGTGGGACTACTTCTCACCGGTCTGCAATATGTTCTGACCGCCATTCGCAACATCACATCGAAGGATATCTATCTTTCAAGCCAGGTGCTGGA
Source organism: Cohaesibacter intestini (assembly GCF_003324485.1). Lineage (NCBI taxonomy): Bacteria > Pseudomonadati > Pseudomonadota > Alphaproteobacteria > Hyphomicrobiales > Cohaesibacteraceae > Cohaesibacter > Cohaesibacter intestini. Next base: position 67,377 of record NZ_QODK01000008.1, read on the forward strand.
AGGCTATTCCGATGACGAATTTGAAGTTTAGGAGCGGATCATGGCTTTAACGATGTTTTTTGTGATGCTTGCGCTGCTGCTCGTCGGATTTCCAATGATGATTCCGTTGATTGCAGGGGCCTCCATCGGCTTTTACTCGATGTTTGGCGGCTTTGACAAAATGGACTTCATGGTTCAGCAGTTCATGGCGGGCATCCGTCCTGCCTCGCTGATTGCGGTGCCAATGTTCATCCTTGCCGCAGACATCATGACGCGCGGGCAATCTGCCGGACGCCTCATCGACATGGTGATGAAATTTGTCGGCCACATCAAGGGTGGACTGGCGGTGACAACGGCAACCGCATGCACCCTGTTCGGCGCAGTCTCTGGCTCGACTCAGGCCACCGTGGTGGCAGTCGGATCACCCCTGCGCCCCCGTATGCTCAAGGCGGGTTACAAGGATTCCTTCATTCTGGCATTGATCGTCAATTCCAGTGATATCGCCTTTCTGATCCCCCCATCCATTGGCATGATCATCTATGGCGTTGTGTCCAACACCTCGATTGCCGAGTTGTTCATTGCCGGCATTGGGCCGGGGTTATTGATTCTGGTGCTCTTTTCGATCTACAGCATCATCTATGCCTACGTGAACAATGTGCCGACCGAACCCAAGGCGAGCTGGAAAGAACGCTTTGAAGCGGTGCTTGGCGCAATTTGGCCGATGGGATTTCCGGTGATCATCGTGGGCGGCATCTATGGTGGTGTCTTCTCGCCGACCGAGGCCGCTGCGGTCTGCGTCTTTTATGCGGTCGTTCTGGAAATGATCGTCTTCCGGTCCCTCAACTTTGCCGACCTTTATGAAATTGCCAAGTCGACGGGGCTGATTACGGCAGTTGTTTTCATTCTGGTGGCCGCGGGCGCGTCTTTCTCATGGGTGATTTCTTTCGCCCAGATTCCGCAACAAATTCTCGCTGCGATCGGTATTTCCGAAATGGGGCCGATTGGCGTTTTGATCGTGATCTCGGTGGCCTTTTTCATTGGCTGCATGTTCGTTGATCCGATCGTGGTAATCTTGATTCTGGTGCCGATCTTCACCCCCGTAATCAAGGCAGTTGGCCTTGATCCTGTGCTGGTGGGGACCATCATCACCCTGCAGGTGGCGATCGGATCGGCAACGCCACCCTTCGGGTGCGATATATTCACGGCAATGGCGGTATTCAGAAGGCCTTATTTCGACGTAATCAAAGGCACGCCGCCCTTCATCTTCATGCTGGTCGGGGTGTCCGCGATGCTTATCATGTTTCCGCAGATTGCCCTGTTCTTGCGTGATATCGCGTTTCGCTGACAGGGAGAGATAGGCGAATGTTTGAAAAAATCATCGTGCCAATAGACGGTTCGCCATGTTCGTTAAATGCCTTGGAAAAGGCTGTTGAGTTGCAGAAACTCTGCGGACTGGACTGTATCCTCAAAATTCTGTGCGTCTATCGACATCAGGGCGCACAGGAAGCCTCGCTCTCAATGGTGCGCCCCAGCGCTCCGGAAGTGATCGACAAGGCGCTTTCGCAGAATGCCCGTGAAGTGGTGCAGGACGCCAAGGCCCGGGTTTACGAATTGGGTGGGCGGAATGTCACCGCCCATGTCAAACAGGGCCCCACCGCCCGCACGATCATGCGCTTTGCCTCGGATAATGGGGCGGACCTGATCGTCATGGGGGGGCGTGGTCTGGGTGATCTCGAAGCGCTCTTGCTGGGCAGTGTGTCGCACAAGGTGACGAGCCTTGCACACTGCCCTGTCATGATCATTCGTTGAGCGCTCTCTGCAACACATTCAAAGACATGAAAAGACCCCTCGGCCATGGTGAAGCAACTCAATTTGACCCTGTCGCTGCGCAATAGAACCGTTCCTGCGCGGATCGGACTGATCCTGCTGGAAACGGATCACACCACCGAGCTGGAATTTGCCAGACATATGCCGCACGATCTTGTCGGGGTCTATGCCAACCGGATCCCCTATGCCAATCCGACAACGCCGGACAATCTAAAGAGGATGACGCCGATGATTGGCGAGCGGGCAGCGCAAATTCTGCCCGAGGCCGATCTCGATGTGGTCTATTATGGCTGCACCTCGGCCTCCTTTGTCATTGGCGATGATCTGGTTGCAGAGCATATCCGCGCAGCCAAACCCACGTCGATCGTCGTGACGCCAACGCTTGCCGCGGTTGCTGCCTGTCAACATCTCGCCGTCTCAAACCTCGCTGTCCTGACCCCCTATCTTGCCGAGACGAGTGCGTTGCTCGACCCTTACATGGCGTCGAATGGCCTTTGCGTTGTTTCGCATGCCTGTCTGGGGATCGAGGATGATCGCATCATGGCTGCACTTGATGACAAGAGCCTGATCAAGGCTGCCGAGGCGGCCGATCACCCTGAAGCCGACGCCCTGTTCATTTCCTGCACGGCACTCAGGGCAATAGAAGTGGTCCCCATCCTTGAAGCCCGCCTTGGCAAGCCGGTCATTACCTCCAATCAGGCGGCCATCTGGTATATTTTGCGGCATCTGGGGCTGCCACAGCCAACGCGCAACGCCTGTGATTTGTTCCGGACCCTGAGCGAGTTGGGTCAGCACTGAAACCACAAGATATGAGGTCACGGACATGGGGTCGGTCAATGTTGAAATTGCTGAGGCTGTGCGGGTTTCGCTGGCCGACATCTTACAGGCAAAGCGGCGCATCGCGCCCCATATCGTGAACACGCCGCTTGTGGCGTCCCGATCCCTGTCGAAACGGATCGGGTCCGATGTCTATCTCAAGTTCGAGCATCGCCAGCATACGGGAAGCTTCAAGTTTCGCGGGGCGAGCAACGCGGTCCTTTCTCTTGGTGATGACCAGAAGGTCAAAGGCATTGCTGCGGTCTCAACCGGCAATCACGGGCGTGCATTGGCACTGGCTGCCAAGCAGGCTGGCACCCGCTGTGTGGTCGCCATGTCCGAGTTGGTGCCACAGAACAAACGTGACGGCATTTCTGCTCTTGGAGCGGAGGTGGTCATTCATGGTCGCTCGCAAGATGAGGCACAAAAGGCGGTGGACCGCATGATCGCCGAGGAGGGGATGGCGACGATCCCACCGTTCGATCATCCCGATGTCATTGCCGGGCAGGGCACCTTGGGCGTCGAAATCATCGAACAGCTGGCAGACATCGATACCGTGTTGGTGCAACTGTCAGGCGGCGGGCTGATTTCCGGTGTCGCAGCCGCCATCAAGGCGGTGTCTCCGACCACGCGGATTGTTGGCATCTCCATGCAGCGGGGCGCTGCGATGCATGCCAGTCTGGCGGCAGGCAAGCCGGTTGAAGTGGAAGAATTGCCAACGCTGGCCGATTCCCTTGGTGGCGGGATCGGACTGAACAATACCTATACCTTCGCCATGACCCGCGCCTTGGTGGATGAGGTCGTCCTGCTCGATGAAGAGGAAATCGCCAGAGGCGTGCACCATGCCTATTGGCACGAGGAAGAAGTGGTTGAAGGGGCAGGCGCCGTCGGCATTGGAGCCTTGTTGGCAGGAAAGATCGCCGCTCCGGGCCGATGTGTGGCGATCCTGTCTGGCCGCAACATCGATATTGCCCAGCATCACAAACTGATATCCAACCAGCCCGTTGCGCGTTAGGGAGAGCTCAATGTCGATCCTGATTTTGAATGAAGACAATTTGCGCAAGGTCGTTCCCCTCGATCTGGAAAGCATCGCCTGTGTCCGAACCGCGATCGAGAGTCTGTCTTCCGGGCAAGTGGTCATGCCGCCCATCTTGTCGATGGAAATCCCCCAGCATAACGGCGAAGTGGATGTCAAAACCGCCTTCGTACCGGGTCTTGATGGCTTTGCGGTCAAGATCAGCCCGGGTTTCTTTGACAATCCCAAACTCGGTCTGCCAAGCCTCAATGGCCTGATGGTGCTGTTCTCCGCGAAAACCGGCATCGTTGATGCGGTGTTGCTGGACAATGGCTACCTCACCGATATCAGGACCGCCTGTGCGGGCGCTGTTGCAGCACAGGCGCTGTCTCGACCGGATTCGCATGTTGCCGCGATCTATGGCACCGGTCTTCAGGCGCGTTTGCAGCTCGAAGCCTTGTGCCTCGTCCGGCCGATTGACGCGGTGCGTATTTGGGGACGCTCATTCGATAAAGCGCAGGCGATGGCATCCGAAACCGTTAACCGGCTCTGTCTGGAAGCTGTCGCTTGTAAGGACGGGGCCGACGCGGCCAGCGGTGCTGACATTCTGGTCACCACGACCCCAGCACAACAGCCTGTCCTGATGGCAGACTGGCTTGAGCAAGGCCAGCATGTGACGGCCATGGGATCTGATGCGGATTACAAGAACGAAATTGATCCCGCCTGTGTGACCAAAGCGGACCTATATGTCGCTGATCGCGTGAGCCAAACACGCAAATTGGGCGAACTGCGCACAGCCATTGCCGGTGGCTGGGTGACCGAGCCGGAGGGTCTGCCAGAGCTTTCAGACATTTTGGCCGGATCCAGAACGGGGCGCCAAAGCGACAAAGACATCACATTGTGCGATTTGACCGGCATGGGGGTGCAGGACACAGCCATTGCGACACTCGCCCATCAGCGTGCGGTCGAGCAGCAGATGGGAGCCGTTTTCTAGAACCAAAAAACGACGCATTCAACAAGACCAGAAGGAACTGAGCATGAGTATGGACCATGTGAAGCCAAGACTGTTTTTCAGTCAGGAAGAATATAACAGACGGCTGGCAAAAACGCGCAAGGCCATGGAGGCCAAAGGCGTTGATGTCATGATCTGTACCGAGCCTGCCAACATGGCGTGGCTTACCGGCTATGATGGCTGGTCCTTCTATGTGCATCAATGCGTCATTGTCACGATGGAAGGGCAACCAATCTGGTATGGCCGAACACAGGATGCCAATGGGGCCAAGCTGACCTCATATCTGGATCACGACAATATCCTGTTCTATCCGGACCATTATGTGCAGTCCACTGAGCGACACCCGATGGATCTTCTGTCTTCCATCCTGATCGACAAGGGGTTTGGCTCGGCAGCCATCGGTCTTGAAATGGACAATTACTATTTCACCGCTGCGGCCTACATGTCGCTGGTCAAGCATATGCCGAATGCCACCTTCAAGGATTGCAATGTGCTGGTGCACTGGCAACGCGCCGCCAAATCCGCGCCAGAGCTGGACATGATGCGCATTGCGGGCCGGATCGTTGAACAGATGCATGCCCGCATTCGCGATCATGCCCGCCCCGGTTTGCCCAAGCATGAGCTGGTTGCCGAAATCTATGATGCTTCGCTGCGCGGGGTGGACGGGATCGGTGGCGACTATGCGGCCATCGTGCCGTTGCTTCCTTCGGGGGCCGATGCGTCTGCTCCACATCTGACTTGGGACGAAAGACCCTTCAAACGGGGCGAAGGCACTTTCTTCGAAATTGCCGGTAGCTATCACCGCTATCACTGCCCGCTGTCGCGTACGATCTTCATGGGCAAACCGACCCAACAATTCCTTGATGCGGAAAAAGCCGTGCTCGAAGGCATGGAGGCCGGGCTTGAAATGGCCAAGGTGGGCAATGTTTGTGAAGACATATCGAATGCCTTTTTCGCGGTTCTAAAAAAATACGGCATCGTCAAGGACAACCGGACCGGCTATCCGATCGGCCTTGCCTATCCACCTGATTGGGGCGAGCACACCATGAGCTTGCGGTCTGGAGACAGGAGCGTTCTGGAAGAGGGCATGACCTTCCACTTCATGACCGGCCTCTGGCAGGATGGTTGGGGTCTTGAGATTACCGAGAGCATTGCGATTGGTGAGACGGGTCCTGAATGTCTGGCCAATGTCCCGCGTGAACTGGTCGTCATCGACTGATCAAAGCCTGTTGGGCCGATTGGCTGCATGGTGCATCCTGCCGCCAGCCAATCGGCCTCATCTCCTTTATGTCTGGAGGCAGATGTGCATCAAGTCCTGGAAAAAGCAAAAGAAATACTGGCAGTTTTGGTGGCCTTCAAGAGCCATTCCGGAGAATCGAATCTCGATATGATCGGATATATCGAGGCGCTGTTGGCCGCAGATGGGGTCAAGGCCATGCTGTCTTATGATGAGACCGGCGAGAAGGCCAACCTGTTCGCTGTCATCGGTCCCGATGTGGAAGGCGGCATTCTGTTGAATGGTCATACAGATGTCGTCCCCACCGAAGGGCAGGACTGGTCCAGTGACCCCTATACACTGATCGAGCGGGATGGGCGTCTTTTTGGCCGCGGCTCGGTCGACATGAAGGGTTTTCTCGCCTGCATGCTGGCCATGGTGCCACACTTCAAGCAGGTCAAGCTGTCCCGGCCCATTCTGATTTCTGTTTGCTATGACGAGGAAATCGGCGGATTTGGGGCGCCTGTTCTGGCCCGTGACATCATTGAACGTGGCCCCAAACCGGCGGTCGCCATCGTGGGGGAACCCACCCGAATGCATTTGGTGAACGGGCACAAGGCCGGCTATGAGTTGCGCACCGATTTTACCGGGTTTGCGGCCCATGCATCGGACCCGCGCAAAGGGGTGAGCGCCATTGAAGTGGCGGCGCGTTACGTCAACAAAATCATCGAACTGGCAGATCGTTGCTCCATCAATCCGGATCTGCAAACCCCGTTCGAGCCACCCTATACCTCGTTCAATGTCGGCAAGATCGAGGGCGGGGTCGCCAGAAACATCACGGCCAACCACTGTTCGATCGACTGGGAGCTGCGCCCCATACCCTCTGACGATGGTCGAGTGCTGCTGGCAGAGCTGCAATATTTCTGCGACACGGAGCTGTTGCCAGCGATGCGCGAGACCTATGCCGATGCCTCCATCGTGACCACGATCGAAGCCGACGTGCCACCACTCTGGGCAGATGAAGCCTCTGCTGCCGTCCAGTTTCTGCGCCGGGTGACGGGAATCAACATGAGTGAAGTGGTGTCATTCGGTACGGATGCGGGGCATTTTGAGCGGGCCGGCATCTCTTCGGTGGTCTTCGGGCCAGGGTCAATCGATCAGGCACACAAACCCGACGAATATATCGAACTATCTGAACTATCAAAATGTTTGTCATTCTTGCGTGATGTCGCCGCCGATCTGGAAGAGGTCGATTGAAGAGGGCTGCGGCAGCGGAGGGCGGAGCCGAAGAGGATTCGTCTGCCGATCCCGCACCAAGCCGAGAGTTGCTCTGAAAATCGCTAAGAATTTGGAGGCACATTCGGCCCCTGATCCCTCACACTGGGGGCCGAATGAGGAGAGATGACGATGTTAACCGCACATACAAGAAACAGGTCGGAGGCCCTTGGCGACTTGGCCAACTTGCGCCTCTTCAAGGAATTTTCCTACATCAATGGCGAGTGGGTGTCGCAATCGGGGAAGAATTCACTGCCGGTCTGTGATCCGGCTGATGGCACATTGTTGGGCACCATTCCCGCCTTGACGGCAGACCATAGCCGCAAGGCAGTGGACGCCGCACACAATGCCCTGTCTTCTTGGATGGCAAAGCTGCCACAGGAACGGGCGGCAATCTTGCGCAAATGGTTCGATCTGATCCTTGAGAACAAGGACGATCTGGCGCTTTTGATGACGTTGGAACAGGGCAAGCCGCTGTCCGAGGCCCGTGGCGAGATCGATTATGCAGCCAGCTTTGTCGAGTTTTATGCCGAAGAAGCCAAGCGTCCGAATATCGAAGGCATCACTTCGCATCTGCCTGACGGAGAAGTTGAGGTCTGGCGCGAGCCCATTGGTGTGGTTGCCCTGATCACGCCTTGGAACTTTCCTTGTGCGATGATCACACGCAAGGCGGCAGCCGCGCTTGCGGTTGGATGCACCTGTGTCGTGCATCCATCCAGAGAGACCCCATATTCCGCCACCGCTTTGGCCGAACTGGGAGAACAGGCAGGCTTCCCCGCCGGGATATTCAACATCGTGACGGGCAGCGCCGCAGAAGTGGTCGAGCCATGGACAAAGGATGCCCGTGTGAGGGCGCTTTCCTTCACCGGGTCGACCGAAATCGGTCGTTTGCTCTATGGACAATCTGCCCAGACCATCAAGCATCTGGTGCTCGAACTTGGGGGCCACGCGCCCTTCATCGTCTTTGCCGATGCCGATCTTGACCGGGCTGTCGAGTGTGCCATATCGGCCAAATTTGCCACATCGGGGCAGGACTGCCTCGGAGCGAACCGTTTTTATATCGAGCGCTCAATCTATGACGCATTTGCCGCCAAATTCGTTGCGGCAACAAAGGCATTGAGCATCGGGCGGGGACTGGATGATCCCGATATCGGGCCTTTGATGAATGACAATGCCGTCAGCAAACAAAAAGAACATGTCGAGGATGCGTTGGCCAAGGGCGCGCGGCTCTTGTGCGGTGGTCAAGTCCATGCAATGGGGCCGCTTTTCTTCGAGCCGACGGTTCTGGGCGATGTGCCAAGAGATGCATTGATCTGTTCGCAGGAAACCTTCGGACCGGTTGCAGGCCTGATTCCGTTTGATGCCGAGGAAGATGTCATCGCACTGGCCAATGATAGCGAATATGGTCTGGTTGCCTATTTGCACACCAGCGATGTCAAACGCATCTACGCCGCCTCCAGAGCCCTGCAATATGGCATGGTGGCCGTCAACCGGACTAAGGTGACCGGCGCGCCGATCCCCTTCGGTGGCATGAAACAATCCGGTCTTGGGCGCGAAGGCGCGCGACAGGGCCTCGAGGAATTCACTGAAATCAAATATGTCTGCCGCGACTTCTCTTGAAAGCCGCGACGATCCGAACCTGCGTCCAAGGGCGCCGAAATTCCAGGAGAAAGAAATGCTACAGAATGATCAGTTGGCCGAATGGGACCGGGAAAACTTCTTCCACCCGTCCACGCCGCTTGGCCAGTTCGCAAGAGGCGAGCTCAGCAATCGCATCGTGACCGGTGGCAAAGGGGTCTATATTGAAGACCGTGAAGGCAACAAGTTGCTCGATGCCTTTGCGGGCCTCTATTGTGTCAATATCGGGTACGGCCGTACCGAGGTCGCCGACGCCATTGCAGAACAGGCCAAGGAACTGGCCTATTATCACGCCTATGTCGGCCATGGCACCGAAGCCTCTATCACGCTCGCCAAGATGATCCTTGATCGTGCGCCCGATCACATGTCCAAGGTCTATTTCGGCCTGTCCGGATCGGATGCCAACGAGACCAACATCAAGCTCGTCTGGTACTATAACAACGTGCTCGATCGTCCGAAAAAGAAAAAGATCATTTCCCGCTGGCGCGGTTATCACGGGTCTGGCCTGATGACCGGCTCTCTCACCGGTCTTGAGCTGTTCCACAACAAGTTCGACCTGCCGCTAGACCAAGTCGTGCATACCGATGCGCCATATTATTTCCGCCGCGACGATCTTTCCCTGTCTGAAGCGGACTTCGTCAAGCAGTGTGCCGACAATCTCGATGCCTTGATCCAGAAAGAAGGCCCGGATACCGTCGCCGCTTTCATCGGTGAGCCTGTGCTGGGCACCGGCGGCATCGTGCCTCCACCGGCTGGCTATTGGGAAGCCATTCAGGCTGTCCTCAACAAATATGACATCCTGCTCATTGCCGACGAAGTGGTGACCGGCTTTGGTCGCCTTGGGTCGATGTTCGGCTCAGAGCATTACGGCATCAAGCCAGATATCATCACCATCGCCAAGGGCTTGACCTCTGCCTATGCGCCACTGTCCGGCTCTATCGTTTCCGACAAGGTCTGGAAAGTGCTCGAAGCTGGCACCGACAAGCTCGGCGCCATCGGTCATGGTTGGACCTATTCCGCCCATCCCATCAGCGCGGCGGCTGGCGTTGCCAACCTCAAGCTGATTGACGAGTTGAACATCGTCTCCAATGCCAAGGAAACCGGCGCCTATTTCAATCAGAGCCTGAAAGACGCGCTCAGCGACATTTCCATCGTTGGCGACATTCGTGGCGAAGGCATCATGGCCGCCGTCGAGTTCGTCAAGGACAAGGACAGCCGCACCTTCTTCGATCCGGCTGACAAGGTTGGCTATCAGGTGGCCGGTGCTCTGCTTGAGCGTTCCAAGGTCATTGGCCGTGCCATGCCTCAGGGCGATATCCTCGGCTTCGCGCCGCCGCTTTGCCTTACTCGCGAGGAATCCGACACCATTGTCGCGGCAGCCAAGGATGCCATTGAAAGTGTTGCTGCCAAGCTCTAGTCCGAGCAAGCAACGGTTTATGGCGGGTCCCATCGGCCCGCCATTTTATTTCCGCCCTGTCATGCTAGGCATGAGAGACAAATCAGTTTGTGGAGAGCAGGATGATGCCCGTGCTGGGATTGAAACTAGATGATCGTGATATCGCCATTCTCGCCATCCTGCAAACCGAAGGGCGGATCACCAAGGCGGCATTGGCCCAACGGGTCAACCTGTCCCCGACCCCCTGTTGGGAGCGGCTCAAGCGTCTGGAACAGGCCGGCATCATCGAAAGCTATGAAGCGCGCCTGTCGCTGAAGGCATTCGGAGCGCTTTCCATCATTCTGGTCGAGGTGGAGCTGGACAGCCATCGGGCGGAAGATTTCGACCGCTTCGAGTTGGCCGTGCAATCCTATCCTGAAATTCTTGAATGCTGGGCTGTTGGCGGCGGCCTCGACTATATTCTCAAAATCGTCACCAAGGATGTCGATCACTATCAGCGGCTGATTGATCACATGTTGGAGGCCAACATCGGATTGCGGCGCTACTTCACCTATGTCGTCACCAAGCCGGTCAAAAGCACCGCCGCACTGCCACTGGACAAGTTGTTCTAGGGATGCAGCAACACATGTGGCTCAAGCCAACCGCACCTCAATGATGCAGTTGGCTTGCAAGGTCATGACCGCTGCCAAGGTGCCGCAATTACGCTGATTGCTTCTGGTCAAGATGCGGCAGGATGGCGTTCAGTTGCGCAATCGCCTCTTCGGGACCTTCACCAATGAACACCAGAAATTCTGCCGGGTCATCCTGACCGCGATAAGGCACCAGTTGAACGGAACTGGGCACATGCTGGCAGACCGTCAGGCTGTCAGCATCATCAAGGCGCAACAGACCCTTGACCCGGAAAATGGTCGGCGGCAGGCCCAGAAGGAAATCCCTCAGCTGTTCTTTACTGATGCGGCCGGTCGGGCGCCACAATTGGCTGCGAATGCCATAATGGTGATGCGTGACACATTTCTCGCCATGGCCATCATGACTGCAGCCACAAGGCTCGATCTCCATGTTGGCCTCCCGGTGCTGACCCTCGAAATTGACGCCATAGAGTTCGCGGGGCGAAATGTCTCCTTCTCTCGTTTCATGCAGGGAGCAGTAGGGATTGAGCGCTCTGACTTCGTGCTTGAGATGATCAATCTGGCCACTCTCCACCAGATCGACTTTGTTGATCAGCACCGTATCCGCGACCCGGATCTGATCCTGCAGAATGGCATAGTTCGGCAGAGCGGCCCCGCCATTCAGCGCATCCAGCATGCAGGTAACCGAACAGAATTCGAGCCTGTCCTGCAGCTCGGACAGTTCGGAAAGCAGGTTGGCGGGGTTTGCCAGACCGGTTGTCTCGACGATCAGGAAGTCAGGCTGATACTGGCTGCAGATCTGGTCGATCGCGACGGTAAGATTGTCGATCAACGTGCAACAGATGCAGCCTTCGTCAATCTCCTTGACCGCATAATGCTGTCCAAGCAGGCGGGCATCGAGCCCCCTTTCGCCAATTTCGTTCTGAATGACCGCGACAAACAGATTGCGCGAGGCTTGATAGTCGATGAAATGGGACAGGAAAGAGGTTTTCCCAGACCCCAGAAAACCGGTCAGAATGATCAGCTTGGGCAATTCTTCAATGCCCATGGTGCTCTTGTCCATCGAGTGACGGGCGCCCGGCACAAGCGGATTGTTCCATTTTGCCGCGTCAAAGTCCGTACCGGGATCAGCGTCTTTCCATTGACGCGCGTCGATGTCGGCCTCTGCAATGGGCGCCAAGCCATCCTCGAGCATCCAGGTGAGCCGCAGGGCCTTCAACGGATTGTCGTCTTCCTCAACAAAGAGCTGCTTTCCATCTGCGTGGTTGAGGCGCGTTGGATGGCGCGCGCATTGCAGCCTCAAGGCCGCTGGTGCGGCTTCAAAGACATAGGAAAAGGAGGTCGCGACCGTCTCAAAGAAAGGATAGGCGAGGGACCAGCAGGGCAGGTCCTGTTCCGCCCCTTGAGGCTCGACCAGCATCTGACGTCCCGCATCGGTATCGGCATAGATGCCATCCATCGCCAGCACCCGGTCCCGCTCTGGCGCAACGAGCGACAGGGTCAGCTGCTTGTCCGGGGTGAAGCGCAGCTCCATGTCAGCAATATGGAACAACGAGGCCATGTCCGGATATTGCGGAAAATCGCGCATCATTTCGCTATATTGGTCCCCATAGACCACTATGCCGGCGGAGAGGGAAATTTGATTGAGGATCTCTTCTTCGGGATCGGGAAAATAGAAGATCGAGAATGTCGCGATACCAGTGTCGTTCGCATCAATGCAGCCTTCCGGCTTGATGCCATAGATACCTGTCATGCCGTCTATTTTCGCCGTTTGGCTCATGGGGGCCTGAGGGCAAGCCCTCATCCCGCGCCAGCCAAGACGCTGGCGGACACCAGGAATGAAATTCACCCGCATCATTGTGGCGCGTGGCAGGTGACTGGCGGCAAAGCTCGGCTCTGTCTGACAGTGTGGGGGTAACAGCTTGCTCAGTTCAATCATGGTGCTGGTCTCTGACGGATGGAAAGACAGACTGGAGGTGCAGGCCCCCAAACGGGTGGATGTTTGATGGACCTGCAGGGGTTGGGTCGGCAATTTCGAAGAACCACCAATGAACTTGCCGACCCCGGGTGAAGGTGGCTAACCAAACTTGATCTGGTCGCCATTGCCCAGATAGGCGGTATCCTTGGAGCGATGCTTGGCTGTGCCACGCACCACCGGATAGCCTGCCTGAATGAACTTGTTGGCACAGACCAGACCAGTGCAGTGATTGCAGCCGATCACGTCGAAGTCATAATTCTTCAGCGAGATGACCAGATCGTCATATTTCGGATCCCAGTCATCGAATGGCGAGATATGGAGCCCACCATAAATGCCGTAGAAGTTATCCTTCTCATAGGCCAGTTCCGTATAGGCCGTTTCGGCAAACTGGATGATGCCCTGATGGCAGCAGCCAGTCACGGAAACCAGCCCCTTGTCCTTGACGTTGCAGTAGATGGACTGCTCACCAAAAACGCGGCAGATGATCGGGATCGGGAAGACATAGGTTGCAAGACCGGGAATGATCTTGTTCAAGCCATTCTTGACCTCGATCACTTTGCCCTTGTGGCCGGAATCCTTGATATATTGCTTGCCTTCTTCGTAGAAACCTTCCGGAATGTAGATGGTGATTTCCGGATCGTATTTCAGTGTGACTGGCAAGCCCCAGAAGTGGTCAAAATGCTCGTGGGAAATGATAAGGGCTTCGATTTCCTTGTTCTCGAGCATCTTGTCGATGCCTTCGCGTTTGAAGCTTTCGTCCATCCATTTGTATGACCAGCCACTGTCGAGCAGGAACTTGCGTTTGGTGCCATCCATTTCCTCGATATCCAGCAGGGCGGCATAGCCACCAGCATTGTCAGTGCTGACCGTGTTGGCGCTGATGACCTCCCAGGCTTTCTCCAGATCATGGGGCAAATAGGGCTTGATCTTGGCGATGCCCTCGGCATAGGAGCCTTTGCCCAGCCCCTTGCCGTTGCCGAAAGGTGGCCAGTTATAGTCATACTGGTTCACCAGAAGCCCGCCTGCTTTCTTGATGTCGCCCATCAGAATGGCATTTTCGAACCAGGAGGTTTCCGAGATGTTGGTGACATTGACGCTTTTCAGCACGCCGATGTCGTTCATTTTACGTTTCACCTGCGGCAGGAAGGATTCGCGTAAGGAGGAATAGGAATAAAGTCCCATTGCTCCGAACAGGCCGAGACCGACGCCTGTGGTGGTCCCTTTCAGGAAGGTCCGACGATCAAATGACGTTGTCATTGTATATCTCCAAGTCGTTGGTCAATTAATAGAAGCTCGAGACGACTGCGTAGAATGCAGGCAGGATCGCAACCACGATGAAGTAGACGGCAACACCTGCCACGACACCGGCGCCAATGCCCCAGCCATAACCGCGTGCCGGTGCTTCGGCCGCGATGCGTGCGGCTGCTTCCGCATGCCCTTTGGCGATTTCATCATCGGTTTTGGGAACCATCTTCCACATCGGCCAATTATCCATGAACCAGTGATGGACCAGCATGATATTGACCAGCCAGATCATCGGAATCATCGGGAACTGCTGCGGATGGGAGAAGCCCTTCTGGGTACCCAGGAACAGGTGAGAGGTCTTGTAGTAGACGATGTAAAGGGCAACAGCGCCCACAAAGGAGATGAGTGTGCGAATGGCCACATTGGTTGGCATGGAATATTTGTTTGGCCAATTGTCGAAATAGAAGGCCAGCACAAGAGCGGGAACAAGCCAGAAAATGGCCATTTCACCCACATGCAACCAGCGCCAGTCCGGAGCCATTTCCCGACGGGTACCGCGCACGGCTTCGCCCCAGGTCAGTTCCTGCGCGAAATACAGGAAGAAGTTGATGCAAAGCGCGATGGCGATAATCCCGAAGAACAAGGCCATGCGACGGGCCCAGTTATTCTTGATCAGATTGAACGGATAGCGCTGCCAGATGGTTTCCACCAGCCAGACGACCACCGTACAGCACATGATCCAGGCAATATGGAAGTTGCCTGAGACGGTATCAGCGAAGTTTTCCCAATAAGGAGGGGCGATGGAGGTGAAGCTCTGCCATGGCTGATACAGGATACCCATATGGCTGTGCATCGTGACGAAATACACGATGGTGGACAGGAAGAAGGTCACCAGCAGAATGGTGATCCCGCGCACTGGCTGGGTGAGCTTGTCCCAAGGGGCATTTTCAAAGGCCACGACCCAGGCAGGCGAAAGCCATGAAGCGATGGCTGCGAACATCAGAATGGCCAGAGACGCATATTCGATCGCAAAGAAGGAGGTAATGCCTTCGAGTTTTTCAAGTTGTTCGGGGTTGAAATAGGCAAGTCCGTAATTGCCCAGCAATCCTTCAAAGAAGCCCTTGATCAGGGTGATAAGGATCAGCACAGATACCGCTGTGAGGACCACACCCTTGATAACAGGATGGGTTTGCTCAAGCCAGCTGCGTCTGAATGGCCAGAAATCAAAGATATATACCATCCAGATCATCATGATGAGCCACCAGCGGCAATACATGTAGCCCACATAAGGGGTATACATCCGCATCAGGCCTCGTGGGTCCTGAAAGATCCACCAGGTTGCATAAAAGAGAACTGAAACCAGCAAAAGGCTGACAAGGCCCGGTACTGGACCTGACATGCGCTTGGTCAGTTTGCGCTCCTCGAGGTAACCGACACCAAATCGTTCCATAAGTGTTGTCTCCTAGAACGTTCCCAGGAAGTTGGCCCGTGGTGGCGGGCGCTAGATGAAAACGTAGTCCTGTCGTTGTTGGTGGCAGTGTTGGGGCATGGTTACCAAGCGCTGCTGCCAGCAACTGTGTTTCCCTCGTTGGGGCCATGAGGGGGAAGGGGCGGCCCACTTGAGACAAAGCGGAGCCGTTGCCAAGGATGGATCGTCCCGGCTTCAACTTGTCTCAAGATTTTTAAGGCTTCAGATGGTCGCCAGCTTAAGGCGGCGGATTGGCCTGTTGGTCGGCCGCAATTACAGGGGACGTTGGTATGCCGCGCAATTTTGCCAATGCGTATGCCACATTGGAAATCTTGACCTTGATGGTCTGGCGGGACAGATCAGGATCCCTTGCTTTGATTGCCTTGAGCACCAGCACAAAGTCCGCAAACATCTTTTTGCGATCCTCTTCGGCAAAAGCGCTGAATTTGGGAAACAGGAAAGAGGAAGAAGCACAGATCTCGCAGGTGACATCATGCACAATGCGATTATCGAGCGAGCCGGCTATGATGGAGAAGAATTGCTGGGACTTCTCGCGCAAACCCGGCCAGTTCTTGTCCAGAATGGCCCGTCCGATCAGGCCTGTCACTTCTTCAAGGCGGGCAATGTCGTGTGCACTGATCACCCGCGCGGCATTGGCGAATACCGACGGCAGGAAAAGATAGGCAGCCTCAAGCTTCTCCATCAAGACAGGTGCAGCTTCATTCTCCGGTGTTTCTGCAGGTGTGTCTTCCTTGTCGGTCTCGGCAAGATAGCAGCCGCTGCCCCGGCGAATCGTGACCACTCCTTTGGCTTCCAATTGTTTGAGGACCGAGCGCAGGGTGTTGCGGCTGACAGAAAATTCTTCGCACAAAAGACGCTCCGCAGGCAGTCGCTGACCAACATGCCAGCGGCCATCGGAAATCATAGCCATCAAGCTTTCATGTAGATTGTCCTGCCGGCTCGGTTGCGACAATGCTGCATTTGAAATTGGTAGAACCAATTTCGCCTCCTCCCTTAAAGTTGTTCCCATAATCTCTCTTTTTGGGGAGAAAATAAACGTTTTTATTGGTAGAACCAATTACATGACACTGCTTCGCCGATGAGATTTTTCCCTTTCAGACTGTTGGAATGGTGCTACAATCAACGGTGGTTTCGGTATGGATGACTGCCATCCGACCCGATCAATGTGAGCGCATCGGAGAAGACAATGGGCATCACTTCCAAATTGGACAAGCATTTGGCAGGATCTTCGATTTTGTTATGGAAGATCAATTTGTTAAAGCAGTCCCTGCATGTCACAATGCATGCTGGCTGGGCTGATTTTCCCCACGATGTCGCCAAGTTGATGAAAGATCCCGCTTACCGCGAAGCGATTGTAAGGAAGAGTGATCTTGAGGGGTTGGCAAAAGCCTTGTCTTCCCTGCGCCGCGGTTTGACAGCAAGAGTGGTCTTCCAGATCGGAAACAGCGACAATTCGACCCATTGGTGCCTGCTGGTCGGTAATCCCCAGCAAGGCGTGTTCGATGAGATCTACGGCTCACTTCTTTGCATCGATATGAAACTGATCGGACCGGGGCGCGCGGGAGCGCTGTTGGGGGAGGATGCAGGGCCTGCACAGCATCCGGTTTCAGATCAGCAACTGTCTTCCAGACATCTGGAGGCGCTGCAGAACCGTCTTGCCTCTGGCAACGGCCTAATCGACCGGTTGCAGGGGATTTGCAGTTGGGACAATTCCAATGCCTTCGACTCGCTGCTTTTCTCCGATGTGCAGCAGGCCGAGGACAAGGTGGTGGTCTATGGTGCGGGAGCTGCCTTTGCGGACCTGAAGGAAGGCGGAGCCTATCCCTATGAGGGCACGATTGCCGAGATGATCGTCTCGCTCAATCTTGACCACATGATCGTTGAAGATACGATGGAAAGCCTGAAGCCGATCGACTGGGCGCTGTTCGTTCCCCAAGGCATCCGCTCTTATTTTGCCGTTCCGACATTTGCGGGGGGCACCATCCGAGGGGTGCTCATTTTCTGCTCGTCCAATGCCAACCAATTCTCCGAGGAACAGAAGGATTTCTTTGTTCAGATCGCCAATGTGGTTTTTTCAACGCAGAACCTTTTCAGCGAACGATAAAGGCAACGGAGCTGTGTCATCCTGTTATCCCCTGAGACGGTTAGCCTCAGGGGACCGGAGCGGTTGTCAGGCCGGGTCCGTCACGCTGTTAGCGAGAATGGATCGTCCAGAGGTCCTGCCAATATTGCAGCTTGGCAAAGTCCTTGTCCGTTGTCTCCGAATTGGTCACATGCAGCTGGTCAACAACCTTCGCGACACCTGAGCCTTCTTCTGCTGGCATGTCCGTGTTGATATTGGTGGCCATCTTGCCATCAATCAACTGCGGTCCCATGCCTTCCCCGCGCATCATGTAATGCACAAACAGCTTGGCCGCATTTGGACTGTCCGTGCCACTGGCAATGACTGCCACACGCGGTGTCAACTGACCGGCCCATGGTTTCATGCCATCACAAATGGCCATCTGGTAGCCATACTTCTTGCGGAAAATTGCGGCACTGAGGAAACCGAAATGCGGGTCTTTGAGGCCGGGTGAACCGACAACCGGCCCCACTTCGCTGTCCTTGCGGGTGACGTTCGGCTGATTGGCGGCAAAGCGTTTGACCCATTCACTGGTTGCGCTTTCTGCATCCTTCGGCAGGTCCTCGTTGAAGTGAGCCCGATAGGCTTCGGCCATCAAGTCATCCTGATTGGTCTCGATCTGGTTGAACCAGAACATGGTCTCGTTGCGAAGCAGCGGATCGGGGATGCTGACGCGCCCCTTCCATTCTGGATCGGTCAATTGCCAGATATTCTTGATCGGGCAGCTGTCGCCATATGTCTCGGTATTGTAGGCCCAAACCCAAGGATTGAGGCTGGTGATGGCTGGCTTCTGATAGATTTTTGGTGTGGTTTCAAGTTGATCGGGTGGCATCCAGCTCACACCGGCTCCGTTGACCAACAGCTGAGAGGTGACAGAGGGAAGATTGCTCATGTTGAACACATCATGTGTGACATTCTTTGCAGCAAACTCACGTTGCAGGATCAGCTCCTGCTCCTGACCGCCGAGCTTCACGCCGGTGGCTTCAAGGCCATATAGCTCGGAGAAATTCTTTGCCATTGTCTTGATTTTGCCGGTTGCATCGACAACCACGATGGGCGGTTCCTTGCGAGCGGCCTCAATCAACGCCTCCAGCGAGAAATTCTCGTCGGAAATACCCAGTTCCGCTGCCATGGTTGGCAAACTGGCCATGGTCCCGCACATCAGCGCAAGAGCCAATCCCGTTTTGCGTGTTTTTCTCATTAGAACAGTCATGTCATTCCTCCTAGTTTTGACATTTGTGGATGGGGTCAGACGCGGTGATCCGATCACCGCCTGTATCGAAAATGTGCAGATCGCGCAGGCCGATCGCCATGTGAACGGACGCACCGATCGACAACGCGTCCACCTGGCGCTTCAAGGCGAACAGGCGCGTGCCATCGATGTTTAACTCGACAATCCAGTTGCCCCCGGTGGGAACCAGATCGAGAATTGTGGCCGAACAGCTGGCAAGCTCCTCAGGCACCGCCACGCCTTGGGCGAAAAGCTCAATGGTTTCAGGCCGAATGCCAACCGATCCAACCTTGGCAGGATCGAGCGGCGCATCCGCCCAGATCGCCTTGACCCAGTCATTGAGCAAGGGGTTTTTGGCGAGATCCGATGTTTCGAGAATGTTGATCGGCAGGGTGCCGACAAATTCGGCGACGAACCGGTTGGCGGGACGGTCATAAATGTCCTCAGGTGGCCCCACCTGCTGCAATCGACCCTCATTCATCACCGCAATGGTGGTTGCCAGTGTCATGGCTTCCCACTGATCATGGGTAACGAAGATGAAGGTCGACCCCAGTTCGGTATGGATCCGTTTTAGCTCGGCGCGCATATCAAGGCGCAGCTTGGCATCAAGATTTGAAAGCGGTTCGTCCAGAAGGATCACGTCCGGACTGACAGCAATCATTCTGGCAAGGGCGACGCGCTGCTGCTGGCCGCCCGAAACTTCCGAAGGGTATCGGTCTTTGAACTGGTAGATGCCGAGTGTTTTCAGAACCTTCTCGATGATTGTCTCGCGTTCTGCAGCTGCGACCTTCTTGATCTTCAGGCCGAACTCGATATTTTCCTTGATCGACATGTGTGGCCAGAGGGCATAATTCTGGAAGACCATGCCCAGATTGCGCTTTTCAGCTGGGACAAATATGCCATCCTCGGTCGCATCAACCACCCGATTGCCAATCTGGATCTGACCTGATGTCAGATTTTCAAGACCGGCGATCATCCGCAAAGTCGTCGATTTGCCGCAACCCGAAGGACCAAGAAGACAGAGAAATTCGGACTCGGGAATGTCCAGGTTCAAGTCTGCCACGGCCAAGGGGCCGCCCTTGCTGTAGGCCTTGTTGGCATGTTGAATGTTGATGTTGGTCATGTGATTATCCTCCAATGCCACTGGCTAAATTGCTCTTGCCGACCTTCTGGCCGATCCATGTGCCGACAAAGGCAACGATGCAGATCATGATCGAGACGGCATTGGCTGCTTGGGTGTAGCCGAAATCGACAAGGCGCACGGCGTAGGTTGTGAGAAGGTCTGTGCCGGGAACGGCCAGCAGGATCACCAGACTGAGCCCTTTGATGCCCGAGATGAAGGGCAACAGAATGCCGGAAACCAGAGCCCCGCGATGGATCGGCAAGACGATGGAGATCGCACGGCGCCACCAGCCTGCCCCGGTGATGCGAGCGGCTTCTTCCGGGTCCTTGCCCATCTGCATCATCGCCGCGATGCCGGCCCGTGAGGCAAAAGGCATCTGGCTGGCCAAAAGGGCAACCACGAGAATGTATCCGGTGCCATAGAAGGACGGGATCGGACCACGCGGGACTGCGAACATGGAGAGATAGGCCGCTGCAAAGGCGATGCCGGGCACAAGATAAGGCAGGAAGGTCACCTGCTTGAGAAAGGCACCCAGAATGCGAAGGGGCGAGCGCGCCACGATGTAGCCCACCAGCAACCCGAGCAGGCCCGCCCCAATCGATGCAAGGCCAACCATCCATACGGTGTTCCAGGCCGCCATCCAGAAGTCAGGCGTGATAAGGATTCCCTGCGGCAAGGCCGTGGTCAGCAGATCCTTGCCAATCCAGAAATCGAGCGTGAAATTCTCCCGCGTGAAGACACCCGGCATGCGCATGATCGTTGTCAGGAACAAAGCCACCATCGGAACGACTGCGCCGATGAAGACAAAGCTGCTTGCAAAGCCGAAAGCGGGCCATTTCCATTTGCCCAGTTCGGTGGTGCGATGCAGGGACCCCTTCGAGCCAATCGTGACGAAGCGCTGGGCAGCCTTGAGCAGCTTCATGTCGATCAACACCGAAGTAGCCCCCAGAATGACGATTGCGCCAGCAATGATGGCCGACATGCCGCTTTGGCCGGTCGATATGGTGCGCAGCAGAGAGGTTGCCAGCAAATCGAGTTTGACCGGTGCGCCGATAATGTAGGTGACACCCACATCCCCTAGACATTTGGCAAAGACCAGAGTGGAGGCCGATATGATCGAGGGTCGCAACAAGGGGAAAATGATCTTCCGGGCCACAACCAGCGGGCTGGCACCGAGGGTGCGGGCCGATTCTTCCATCTGGCTATCGAACTGGCGCAGCGCATTGCCCACCAGAAGGATGACAAAGGGGACATAGTGAAGCGACAGAATGACCGCAATGGGAAGGAAGCCATAGGCCAGCCAGTTGGGCGGTGTGAAGCCCAGGCTTTCAAACCAGCCCGGCAGGCCCCCCATGGTCCGGTTCTTGAAGATCGTCATCCATGCAAGGGCGAAGGTCCAGGACGGCACCATATAGGGCACGATCAGTGCGGTCGAAAACCAGCGCCGCCCCAACAGATCTGTGCGGCTGACCAGCCAGCCCAGCAAGCCACCAACCAGCAGGGTGGCACAAATCACGATCAGCGAAATCAGGGCCGTGTTGCCGAGGGGAATCCAGAAGATATATTGAGCAATTCGAGAGAAAAGCGCCCGCTCGATATAGTAGGTTGTCAACGCGCCTTCGGGCAGACCGGTTCGTATCTGATCGGCGAAGTCAACGGTGACAGCATCCCACAGCATGAGCAGAACAGGCGCCAGAATGAAATAGGCGGCGATGATGGCAAGAAGCAGTCCGAGCATTGCCGTCGGGTCGCCTGCCCAATTGCGTGAATGGTACCAAAGGCGCTTGGCTTTTCTCGCAAACCTCCCGGGTTTTGCAGTAGTCGCGTTGATTGCTGACACGGTATTTTCCTCAAAAAGAGTGAGCGGTAGCGTTCAGCGCTGGTAAGGCGCTGTTGAATTCGGCTGTGCGGGACGAAAAGAGGGGCTAGTCCGGTTTGAGCCTGGTCATCGAGACAATGGTTCGAACGGCTTCCCAATCTGTCTGGTAGTGAACCGGTATGAACCTGTTATCCCCCTGAAATGCTTTCGACATTTGCTGCGGGAAGGTGAAGTTGAAAAAGCAGCTCTTCAGCTTTTCGGCCAGACCGGGTTTCAAATCATGGGCCAGAGCAAACGAGGAGGTCGGGAAGAGGGGACTTTTGTAGAGAATGCGAAAATCATCTTTGTTGATGCGTCCCCGTTCTGCCATCCGAACAAAGACATCGGAGGCAACGGCCGCCATTTCATAATCCCCACCAAGAACGCCAAGGATTGATTGTGCATGCCCGCCTGACATGATCGGGTGGTAATCCTTGCCCGGCTCCAGACCATGCTGAGCGAAATAGAATTTGGCCGCATGATTGCCGGAGTTCGAGCGCTTCGTTGTGTGGGCAATGCGCATGCCGGCCAGATCCTTGAGGGAATGGAACGGGCTGTCGGCCCTGACGATGGCAATCAGGTGATAGCCGCGCATGCCCTCGGCCGTGCCCTTGGCGGCAAAGGGATGGGCCCCCGCCATGTTCACAGCCGCCACCGTTGCCCCGGTGGCAAAGCCCGCAAAGTGCAATCGACCATTGGCAAAGGCGCGCACCTGAGCGATTTCCGATTGCACTGGATAATAGACGATTTGGCGACCGACGCATTTGGCAAGATGACGGGTAAAGGGTTTGAACAAGTCGGCATAGATGGCCGCATCTTCAATCGGGGTGTAGGCCCATACAAGGGTTTTGGGGTCCTTGAGGGCATTGGGGTCTGTTGGCATGTCGGCCAATAGGTCACAGTTGGCATCTGTGAAATTTGGCGCTAAATCTGCCTTGATGGTGCACGGCTCTTGCGCTGCCACGGGACCCACCCCGCCAAGCATCGCACAGGCAACCAAAACCAGACCGCACCAGATTTTGCGCAGGACTTCCACTCCCAATCTCCTCCCCAATCTCCTCCAAGATTGCCAATTGCATGGCCTTATGGAAATCACTATGCAACACAGTAGCTGTCAAAGTCCTGTCAGAAGGAGAATATGATGAAAGTCCTGGTCGTAGAGGATGCCGAGGATGTGGCCTTCGCCATTTGTGAAAGGCTCAAAACGCGCGGAAATCGGCCAGAACACTGCGCGCGCGGCGACGAAGCCATCGACATGATCAAGCTTGGGGACTATGACGCGGTCATTCTGGATGTCAACTTGCCCGGAGCCAATGGATTCGAAATTCTCGCCTCTCTGAGGGCAGAAAATATTGATACGCCGATCGTCGTTTTGACCGCACGGGATCACATTGGTGACAAGGTCAACATGCTCGATCTGGGGGCCGATGATTATATGGTCAAGCCCTTTGCGCTGGAGGAGCTGGAGGCCAGATTGCGGGCCATTGCCCGGCGCAATGAAGGGCGTGCCAGCCCGGCCCTTGCCGTTGGCGATCTGAAACTGGACCAATCGGCACGCTCGATTTCATGCGATGGACAGCCGCTGGATCTGGGGTCGCGCGAGGTTCAGCTGCTGGAATATCTGATGCAGAAGCCCGATCAGACGGTTTCCAAGGAACAACTGGTTGCCAAACTGTTCGGTTATGACGAAACTGGCTCACCCAATGCCGTCGAACTTCTCGTTTCGCGCTTAAGAAAGAAGCTGGAAAAATCGACCGTGAAAATTGTCACGCAACGTGGGGTCGGATATCAGTTGCAGACCTCGGACATGAAGTGATTTCAGTGCGATACTCGATCCAGAAACGCCTGCTCAAAAGCGCGATGCTTGTCCTGATCGCCGTCGGCGTGATCTCTGGATTCATCGTCCTTCAGCTCTCAAACACGGCGTCCGACGAGGCGCACGACAAGGTGCTGGGCGCGGCGGCTCTGACCATCGCGGAGACCATCAGTTTTGGCGAGTCCGGTGTAACCGTTGACCTGCCCTATGCCGCCTTTGCGATTTTGGGTACGTCTGGAAAGAACCGGATTTTCTATCGGGTGGTCGCGCCCGATGGTACCACAGTGACAGGAACTCCGGTTCTGGGCATTGACCAGCCAGCCTTGAGCGTCAATGAAAGCCGCTTCTTCGACAGCCAGTATCGGGGCGAGAATATTCGTGTTGTGCAAGTTGCCCATTTCTTTCAGGGCAGGCGGGGGGGCGGTTGGTTCAATGTGTTTGTTGGCGAAACCCGTGAAGCCCGCAATCAACTGGCCACGCGACTGGCGTCCTTCGCATTGCTTCCCGCCATTCTGGCGACCATTCTGGGCTTGGTTCTGATCAGTTTGGCCATTCGCAGTTCCTTTTCTCCCCTGCGTGCCATTGAAACCTCCATTCGTCACCGCAATCCCACCGATATGTCGGCGATTGATGTCGACGTGCCCCTTGAGGTTGAAACGCTGGTCGGGTCGATCAATCAGTTCATGGCAAGATTGGAAGCAACGCTGGAAGGGCTGCGGCAAGTCACCGCGGATGCCGCCCATCAATTAAGAACACCTTTGGCTGCTGTCAGAGCGCTTTCAGAACTGGCGCTGGATCAGGATTTGCCTCCAACCATGCGCAATTACATGTCGCGTATCAACAAGAACGCCGTTTCTGCAACGCAGTTGGCAAGCCAGTTGATGACGGAGGCCCAGTTGCTCCATTCCCTCGAGACGGAGCGGTTCAAGCAGATCAATCTGACGCGTTTGACTCGCAAGGTAGCCGAGGCAACCATTGCCGAAATGCGGTTTCAGGCGGCGCTTCCAAACATCGTCTATCCGCAGGAAAATGACCCGGCCTGTCTTGTTGAAGGCAACGAGGCCGCAATGGGCGAACTCATCAAGAATCTTCTGGTCAACGCCATCCTGCATGGCGCAGGGCCGATCGATTTGTGCGTTTGGCAAGATGGTTCCCATGTGCGGCTGGCAGTGAAGGATCGGGGGCCGGGTATCCCGGAAACAATCAGGGAAACTTTGTTCGAGCGCTTTGTGAAAGATCCAGACAAACAAGCGGGCACAGGATTGGGTTTGGCGATCGTCAAACAGATCGTTACAGCGAGTGGTGGCCGCGTGTGGCATCGCAAACGGGAAAAAGGCGGTCTGGTGATCGAATTGCAGTTTCCTGCCAGTCCTCTCGGCAACAAACTTGGGAAGGGCAGAAAATGACACGCACCTTGATGGCCTTCATGTTCAGTTTCCTCGCTATTTCGCTTCCCTGCAATGCGGAGCAACTGATCGGCGAGGTGCGTCTGGCTGGCACAATATCCCAGACGCGGATGCAGCCGGCCATTCAGGCCATGCAAGCCCATCCCGAAATGAATGGATTGCTTTATCAGCAAATGCGGGCCGGTGAAATCATCTCGAACTTCGCCAGCATGGGAAGCGCAAGCCAACCAATCGATCTGGCAGTGCTGCCGACGCCCGATTCCGGTGTATTTCTTGCCAATGAAGGGCATTTGAGGGAACTGCCAACCGGGCTCAATGCTGATCCGGGCGCACATTGGCGCAGCGAAGTGATCACGCTCTTCTTTGATCCGTCCGTTATCGTCATGCGCAAGGGTCTTGCCTCTCCATCGGACCAACCGCAAGACCGCATGGAACTGGTTCGGTTTCTGGAAAAACACGCCAAGAGGCTCGAGGAACGGGTTGGCCTTGTCAATATCGGTCTCGACAGGCAGAGCTATGCCTATGCTGCACAGGACCAATTGAGATCGCCGATTTTCTGGCAGCTGGTACAAGCTTTCGGGCGACTGAATGCCCGGATCTACGGATCCAACGCCGAGCTTGTTCTGGCCATCGGAGAGGGAGAGATCGATCTGGCCTACAATGTGCCTCTGTCCGAGGTCGCATTTGCCAATCAGGATGATCTGGTCGTCCTGTTGCCCAAAGACTATATCATTTCGCTGCCATGGGTGATTGTGGCGCCATCGAAGACGGACAATCCGCTGTTGCTGAACGTCCTGTCCGATTTGCAGTCGCAGGTCTCGCAGAAACGGTTTCCCAATAAGCGCTTTTGGCAGTTTTTTGAAGATGACAAGATCCCGCAAACCCAGAAGGTCAAGATTGGACCGGAACTGCTGGTTTTCCTTGATCCGCTCAAGAAAAACCGGATCCTCGATACCTGGTTCCAGATGGTCACCAACCAATAAGCAGGACGCTTGCTGGCTGTTTATGAGGGCGTCGTGGGGAGAGCAAGAAAAACAGCGACCTGTCGTGATCAGTGCGATCTGACGTCAATGTCCAAGGTCGCAAACAACTCTCTCTGTTCCGCGGTGATGCCGGAATCGGTCGCCAGAATATCGATCTGGTCAATTGTTGCGAAGGAGGCAGTTCTGACCTTGCCGATCTTCGTTGAATCCATGACCAGAATGTTGGACTCCGCGCGGGACATGGCCATCTGCTTTATTCTGACTTCAAAGAAGTTGGAGCAGGTCAACCCGTTCTGAAAATGCAGGCCGCCAGCAGAGATAAACGCCTTGTTGATCCCCATCTTTGCGAGCAGCTCAATCGACTCGTCACTGGCAAAGGACGCCGAAGCGGGATGATACTCCCCCCCCAGCAAAATGATTTTCGCATTGGGCATTCTGCAGACGATATCGGCGATATTGATCGAGTAGCAGATGATTGTGAGCGGGAGGATCGGCGCAAGATTCTTCGCCAGATAGGGCAGGGTCGTGCCGCAATCGATGAAGATGATGTCGCCCGGTTCGATCAGGCTCGCAGCACTGGCGCAGGCTTCGCGCTTGGCTTCGACATTGGTGAAATTTTCGCGCTGAAGAAAATAGTCGCGACTGGATGGCTGATCCATGCTGCTGACGATATAGCCGCCCAGAAACGAAAACTGGCCATCAGACCCTGCAATATCTCTACGGATTGTCATTTCCGACACATCAAGCAAGCTGGCAGCGTCCTTGAGATGCAAAGCCCGGCCATCTTCCAAGGACTTTGCGAGCTTTAGAAGACGCATCTGTTGTCGTGTTTGTGCCATCGTTTCTATCGAGATCCACTAATACGCACTGATTCTGCAGCAGTCCGCAGCATTAAGTCACATGGCTGTCTGCGTCAAAGTAACTTTCTTTTTGTGACTATTATAACATTTTTGACTTTACATACCGCCATTTTTGATGTCAATCTGTTATTAATGTAACAAAAAAAGTTGCATGCATCACATAGATTAACAAATAATCAAGGGATGCTGGCAGCAATATGGGAGATTCTCAGCATGGCAAGCCTAGTGCCGAATCTGGAAACAGCCGATTTGGCTGGTTACATCGACCACACCATTCTGGCACCACAAGCCACGGTTCAGGATGTAGAGCGGCTGTGTCAGGAGGCCGTCGAACATGGTTTTTGTTCGATCTGCGTCAATCCGGTTCATGTGCCTTTGGTGGCCGAGAAGCTTGCTGGCAGCAAGGTGCTGACCTGTTCGGTCATCGGCTTTCCGCTCGGTGCCATTCCCACAGACCTCAAATGCGCGGAAACCCGTTGGGTCGTCTCCCAAGGCGCGCAGGAAGTGGACATGGTGATTGCGGTCGGCCATCTCAAATCCGGCAATGACGCTTATGTCCGGGACGATATTGCTGCGGTGAAAGAGGCCTGCGGCTCAGCGGCGCTAAAAGTCATCATCGAGACCTGTCTTCTGACAGATGACGAGAAAAAGCGCGCCTGTCAGCTGTCCAAGGAAGCGGGAGCCGACTTTGTCAAGACCTCGACCGGTTTCATGTCAGGCGGCGCCACGTTGGAGGATGTGGCGTTGATGCGTGCGACCGTTGGTCCGGATATGGGTGTGAAGGCATCGGGTGGCGTACGCACCCGGGAGGATGCCGTCAAAATGATCGAAGCTGGTGCCAATCGGCTTGGTGCAAGCTCTGGAGTTGCCATAGTTTCCGGCCAGTGATTTGGCCGGTTTTCATCGCACTTTGTTGGGTGGGGTGAAGGTGAAATATCGACAAGAGTAAAAACTGACAATCCATGGGAGGATTATATGAAGTCTCTTTTCTCATCTTTGTTCTTAGCAGCGGCGCTGGTGACCGCTCCGGCTCTGGCCGAAGGGCCTGTCGACACCAGTCAGGTTCGCAAGGACATCTATAAAGACGCAACCGGCAAGGAATATTCCATTGCCACAGTCGTGAAAGTGGACGGGATTGCCTGGTTCGACCGTATGCGTGATGGGGTCAAACAGTTTGGCGAGGAAACCGGCCATGACACCTGGATGCTTGGGCCAAGTCAGGCTGATGCCGCCGCTCAGGTTCAGATTGTCGAAAACCTGATCGCTCAGGGCGTTGATGCCATTGCCATTGTTCCCTTCTCTGTGGAAGCCGTTGAACCTGTCCTGAAAAAAGCCCGCGATCGCGGCATCGTTGTCATCGCGCATGAAGCCTCCAACATCAAGAATGCCGACTATGTTCTGGAAGCATTTGACAACCATGCCTATGGTGCCAAGCTGATGGAAGTTCTGGGCGGCTACATGGGCGGCGAAGGCAAGTATGCAGCAACGGTTGGCAGCTTGACCTCCAAGTCACAGAATGAATGGATCGATGGCGCCATCGATTACCAGAAGAAAAACTTCCCGAAAATGGAGTTGGCCACCAAACGTCTGGAAACCTATGACGACGCCAACACCGACTATAACAAGCTCAAAGAAACTCTGACCACCTATCCTGATCTCAAAGGGATCGTTGGCGGCCCAATGCCTACGTCTGCTGGCGCAGGCCGTCTGATCAACGAACGGGGTCTGAAAGACAAGCTCTTCTTTGCAGGCACAGGTCTTGTATCGGTTGCTGGCGAATATCTCGGCAACGGCGATATCCAGTATATCCAGTTCTGGGATCCAGCGGTTGCTGGCTATGCCATGAATGTTGTGGCTGTGATGGCTCTTGAGAAAAAGAATGCCGAAATCAAAGCCGGTCTCAATCTCGGTCTGCCAGGTTATACCGATCTGATCACGCCTGTCGAAGACAGCCCGAACCTGCTTTATGGTGCAGGCTGGGTCGGCGTGACCAAAGACAATATGTCTGAATATAACTTCTGATCCTGCAAGCCATTGGGCAGCGCCTGTCGCGCTGCCCTTTTTTTATCTTGTTTCCAATTCCTAACCGTTTGGGATGAGCATGTCTGAAGCGTTCATCGAACTGCGCAATATCGGGAAGCAATTTCTCGGTCTGCGAGCATTGGACGATGTTTCCCTGACCATCAACAAGGGTGAGATTCATTGTCTTGCCGGCGAGAATGGGTCGGGAAAGTCCACTCTAATCAAAATCATATCGGGTGTTTACCAGCCCACTGAAGGAGAGATCTTCATCGAGGGTGAAAAGGTCGAAAACCTGACACCCATCGAGTCGGTCAATCGTTCTATTCAGGTGATCTATCAGGATTTTTCGTTGTTCGGCAACTTGACCGTGGCGGAAAATCTGGCGCTCAACACCGAGCTCAGAAACAAAGTCAAGCTGGTGAATTGGGGACGGGTCCGCAAAATGGCAAAAGAGGCCATTGATCGGCTCGGGGTTTCCATTGACCTCGATGCCGAGGTGGCAAGTTTGCCAACATCATCCAAACAGTTGGTGGCCATTGCGCGCGCTCTGATGTCCGATGTCAAACTGATCATCATGGATGAACCGACCACTGCGCTGACGGGCAAAGAGGTTGAAACGCTGTTCCAGATCGTACGCGATATTCAGAGCAAGGGCATCGCCATCCTGTTCGTCAGTCACAAGATGCGCGAAATGCTCGAAATCTCCGAACGGCTTACGGTGATCCGCAACGGCGCCAAAGTGGCGGAAGGGGACACCAAGGATTTCGACGAGGCGGCCGTCATTCGCCACATGACCGGACTCGATATCGAGATCCAGCCCTATCGCAAGCCAGCGGTGGGGAGCGATGAACAACCGCGTCTGGAAGTCGAAGGCCTGACACTGCCCGGCCTGTATGAGAATATCAATCTCACCATGTATCCCGGCGAGATTGTCGGCCTGTCCGGGTTGCTCGGCTCCGGGCGCACCGAACTGGCCTTGAGCCTGTTTGGCCTCTTGCCAACCCATGCCGGTGACATCAAAATTGATGGCCAGTCGGTCACCTTGCGCACGGTGCAGGATGCGATTGGTCATGGCATTGCCTATGTGCCAGAGGACCGCCTGACCGAGGGGTTGTTCCTGACCCAATCCATCACCCGCAACATTGTCGCCACCTCTCTGGATCGTCTGTCCAGCAAGGGTGTCATCGACATGAAGGCGGTGGAGAAGGAAACGGCCGACACCATTCAATCCATGCAGATCGCCACACCAAGTGCCGACAAAATGGTCGGCGAGCTATCCGGTGGCAATGCCCAACGTGTTGTTCTGGGACGCTGGCTGCTGACGGACGCAAAGGTTCTGATCCTCAATGGTCCCACCGTCGGGGTCGATGTCGGGTCCAAAGCCGAGATTCACAAGAAAATCAGGGAACTGGTGAAGGATCATGGATTGACGGTTTTGATGATTTCCGATGACGTTCTGGAACTGGCGCAGAATTGCAGCCGGGTCATTCTCATGCATCGCGGGCAATTTGTCGAACAGCTTGAAGGTGAGGGCATCAAGGAAGATGTCATCAGCGATAAGCTGAAGTCGTTTACGTGAGGGGGCGGCCATGAAACTTTTCAAACGATCCGAATTTGTGATTGCGGTCATCCTTCTCTTGTCCATGGTCGTGATCGGTCTCATCAATCCTGCCTTCTGGCAGTTGGACAATCTCTTCTCTCTGATGCGCAGCAACGTCATTATCGGCATCATGGCTCTCGGGGTTTTGGTGGTGATGATTTCGGGCGGCATTGACGTCTCTTTTCCCGCCTTTGCCGTCGCTGCCATGTATCTGACCGTCAAGGGCATGATCTTCTTTGGCCATGACGGGGTGATCATTCCGTTCATTGCTGCGGCGATGATGGGCATGCTGTTCGGCTGCCTCAATGCCTTCTTCGTTTACAAGTTCAAGATGATCCCGCTGATTGTGACATTGGGCACAGGCAGCATGGTCCGGGGCTTTCTGCTCGGCATTGTCGGAACAAGCATGATCAACATCAACAAGATGCCAGATGGCCTGATCGATTTTGCCAAAACGGAAGTCATTTCGATGACCAAGCCCGATGGCACCTATTTCGGTTTGACCGCGATGGTGCTGATCTATGTCGGGCTGGCGCTGCTGGTTCATTTCGTGTTGCGCTATACCATGATTGGACGCAGTGTTTATGCGCTGGGTGGGGATGCCGAGGCGGCCAAACGCGTTGGCTTCGACGTGCGGCGCACCACCTTCTTCATCTACTGTTTTGCCGGCATGTTGGCAGGGTTCGGCGGCTTGCTGCACAGCGGCATGATCTGGCTGGCCAATCCGCGAGACTTTGTGGGATTGGAGCTTGATGTGATTGCCGCAGTCGTTCTGGGCGGGGCCAGTATTTTTGGCGGGCGTGGCTCGGTGCTCGGCACGATGCTGGGTGTCTTTATGCTCGTCATGGTCAAGAACAGCCTGATCATCATGAAGGTGGAAACCACCTGGCAACGTGTCGTGGTCGGCATCGTCATCGTCATTGCCACGGCGATGACCGCTTGGCGTGACCGCAAACGCAATGTGTGAGGAGTAAAGAGATGAAACCCTCTTTCGATTTTCGATCTCTGATCAATCGTGAAAACAATATCATGCAATTGATCATGATGACCGTTTTGATTTTCCTCATCATGACGGCTCTGAGCCCGGACAAGTTCCTGCGCTACTACAATTTTGAATCCATCACCTACCTGTTTCCAGAACTGGGACTGCTATCGATTGCCATGATGGTGGCCATGCTGACCGGCGGCATCGATCTGTCCGTCGTCGGGATTGCCAACCTGTCGGGGATCCTGTCCGGCGTGCTGTTCCATTACCTCATTCGTGATCTGGGAATGGAGGAAAGCAGCCTGATGGTTCTGGTCGGTGTCTGTCTGTCCCTGTGTGTGGGGCTAACCGCAGGCATGCTGAACGGCTTTCTGATTACCAAGTTCAACATCACCCCGATTCTGGCCACGCTCGGCACAGGGCAGGTTTTTGTCGGACTGGCGCTGGTGCTGACCGGTGGTCCTGCGATCGTTGGCTTCCCCGAAGCCTGGGCGTTTCTGGGCAACGGCAAGATTATGGGGATCGCGGTGCCATTCCTGCTCTTCTTGCTGGTTGCAGGCGTTGTGGCTTTCCTTCTGACCCGCACCACCATTGGCGTCAATCTGATGCTGATCGGCTCCAATCCGCGGGCAGCCATCTTTGCTGGTCTGAAAAAGTCACGGATGATTTTCTACAGCTACATGCTGTCCGGGGTTCTGGCCAGCATGGCGGGGATCATCCTGTCCGGGCGCACCAACGCGGCCAAGTCGGATTACGGAACGTCCTATTTGCTGCAGGCTGTTCTTATTGCGGTTTTGGGTGGCACCAATCCGGCAGGTGGCAAGGGGTCTGTCGCCGGGGTGTCCATCGCGGTTGTGGCATTGATGTTGCTCTCGAGCGGCTTCCAGATCCTGCGCTTCAGCAATCACCTCATCGACTTTATCTGGGGTGCATTCCTGCTGCTGGTGATTGCCATCAATGCCTACAAGAATCGCAATCGCTAACTGTCTCGTCAAAGAATGAACTTGGAACCGATCCTGTGTCTTATGGCATTGGATCGGTGTCAGGGAGGAAAGAGAAATGAACTCGGTCAATATTATGTTGCGCAAAGTGGATTTTGCCGCACATGAACAAGTTGTCGCCACCTATGCAGGCATGACAGCGTCAACATTCAAGTATGATAGTGGTATCGAGGCCCTCAGACTGAGCAACGAGCGGGGCCATTTGGTCGTTCTGCCTTACTATGGCCAGATGATCTGGGATGCCGAGTTCAACGGTATCGATCTGACCATGAAGAACATGTTTTCAATGCCGCGCCCGGCATCTGACATTGCCGGGACGTATGGCTGCTTTGCCTTCCATTCCGGCCTGTTGCGCAATGGCTGTCCGTCGCCAAACGATAGCCATGCCTTGCATGGTGAAATGCCCGTCGCGGCGATGGACAAGGCCGGGCTCGAATGTGGTGAAGACGGGGAAGGGGCCTATTTGGCAGTGACCGGAGCGGTGGAATATGTGATGGGCTTTGGCGATCATTATCTGGCAATGCCACGGATCGTCCTGCGCCCCGATTCCACCCTGTTCGACATGGCCATGTCCGTCACAAATCTGGGCGGGGCCCCCATGGACCTGATGTATATGTGCCACGTCAATTTTGCCTATTGTGAGGGGGCGAAGATCATTCAACCTGCGCCCTTCACCCCTGACCGCACCCAGGTGCGCACGGCGGTGCCCGGACATGTCCAGACGACCCCGGACTATCTGGCTTTCATCGATGCGCTGGCGAGCGATCCGTCCGGATTGGAAGTGCTGGACGAGCCGCAGCGTTACAATCCCGAACAGGTTCTTTACCTGCGCGAGGTCGGGGCAGATGCACATGGCAACACCGCCTGCATGATGCGGCGACGCGAGGGCGATGCCTTTCACATCGCCTATAGCAAGGAAGATTTCCCCCAGACGGTACGCTGGATCCTCGTCAATGACGATCAGCAGGTGGCCGCTTTTGCCTTGCCATCGACCTGTGAACCAGAGGGTTATCTGGCGGAGAAGAAGAAGGGCAATGTCCGTGAGCTCGCATCGGGCGAACAGGTCGATTTTACTGTCCGGCTTGGTTACATGACAAAGACGCAAGCCGATGGCGCCGAACAGCAGATCCGCGCTCTTTGAGCGGGGAGCCTTGCTGACAGACGCTTCGCTAAGAGAAGGAAAGGGATGACAATGGCCGGAAAAATCGCTGTCGTGGGCAGCAATATGGTGGATTTGATTACCTATGTGAACCGCATGCCCGGGCCGGGAGAGACTTTGGAAGCGCCGGACTTCTCTCTGGGATGCGGTGGCAAGGGGGCCAATCAGGCGGTCGCTGCGGCCAGACTGGGCAGCGATGTCATGATGGTCACAAGGGTTGGCGATGATATCTTTGCCGACAATACCATTCGCAATTTTGAGGAGGTCGGCATCGATGCGCGTCATGTGGTGCGCGTCCCCGATACCTCATCTGGCGTCGCACCGATCTTTGTCGAGAAATCGGGAGAGAACAGCATTCTGATCGTCAAGGGGGCCAACAATGCCCTCACTCCGGCCGAGGTGGACAAGGCCGCCGAGGATCTCAAACAATGCTCCCTCATTGTCATGCAGCTCGAAGTGCCACTGGAAACGATTTATCACGTGATCGCTTTTGGTGCGGAACATGGCATTCCGACCCTGCTCAACCCGGCGCCTGCCCAGCCGGATCTGGATGTTTCCCGCATCACCGGTGTGACCTATCTCGTCCCCAATGAGAGCGAGTTGGAGCTTTTGACCGGCATGAAAGTCAGCGATGCGCCCAGTGCAGAGGCTGCAGCCCGTAGCCTGATGGCCAAGGGCATCAAGACCGTCATAGTCACGCTGGGATCCAAAGGGGCCCTGTTGGTCACAGAGGATGATTGCAAACGGATCGAACCGGTCGCCGTGCAGCCCATGGACACGACAGGTGCGGGCGATGCCTTCATCGGCAGTTTCGCGCACTATTTCACCAAGGAATCCGATCTGGATCTGGCGCTGAAAATGGCCGCGCGCTATGCCGCTGACTCGATCACCCGCCCCGGCACACAGAAATCCTACGCTTCAATCGAAGCGTTTGAGGCTTTCTGCAGCAAGCTGGATGGATAGTCCGTTGGCTTGAAACAAGACGCGACCCGGCACTGGCAACCAGCCATGTTCGGGCCGCGTTCTATCGCCCATCCGTTGCCCTGATCCCGAGTGCAACATGCCCGAGGTGGGAAGCCATTCTAAGGATGCCACCACCCGCTTTCTCTTCCCGAATAACAAGCTTGGTTCCTGCGAAGTCGCAACAATGGCGGCTCGCGACATGTGGCGCTCCGTCGCAAGGCATGCTTGAATGGTCGTCAGAAACCGCATGCGCAATGCCGGTTTCCCTGCGAAAGCAGTATCAAGTGTTTCGACCTGTCTAGCAGACGTGGCTCCGAATGTCCCGCCGATGCCTGTCCGGTCAAAACAAGGGCCGGCAGTGCTTGGAGGGGATGACCATGACAGCAGCGAACCACACCATGCGAAGAGGCCAGGCTTCAGGCATTCTGTTGATGATTGCAGGCGTGGCCTGTCTGAGTGCCAACGACGCGATCGCCAAAACCCTGACCTCCGGCTATTCGCCGCTGCAAATCCTGTTTCTGCGCAATGTGATTGCCCTGCCATTCACCCTGCTCATTGCATTGGTTATGGGGGGACCATTGACCCTGCGGTCACACCGGCCTGCAGCTCATCTGCTGCGTGGTGCGCTCTGGGTCGGCGCAACCATGATGTTCTTCACCAGCTTCATCTATCTCCCTCTGGCCGAGGCGACGGCGCTGATTTTCGTGGCGCCCTTCTTCATCACCATGATCTCGGCGCTGTTCCTCGGAGAGGCCGTCCGCTGGCGGCGCTGGCTGGCTGTTGCCACAGGGTTTCTCGGTGTCCTGATAATCATCCGGCCGGGGGGAGCAACCTTTCAGTTGATTTCCTTGCTTCCCGTCACGACGGCCCTTGTCTATGCCTTGTTGATGCTCAGTGCCCGCTGGGTTGACCCGCGTGAAAGCGTCTGGACGCTTCTGGTGTATCTGACCGGTGCCGGAGCATTGCTCAGTGCATTGATCGTGCCGCTGGTTTGGGTACCAATCCGTTTGGAGGACCTCTGGTTCTTTGTGGGAATTGCGGTCTTCGGCACCGCTGGAATGACCATGATGACGCAGGCCTTTCGTCTCGCACCGGCTTCAATTGTCGCCCCGCTCGATTATACAGGCTTGCCCTGGGCAATG
Source organism: Cohaesibacter intestini (assembly GCF_003324485.1). NCBI lineage: Bacteria > Pseudomonadati > Pseudomonadota > Alphaproteobacteria > Hyphomicrobiales > Cohaesibacteraceae > Cohaesibacter > Cohaesibacter intestini. The sequence goes on from NZ_QODK01000008.1 coordinate 103,163, forward strand.
TTGTTCGGTTGGCTCATCTGGCGGGAGAGTCTCGATGCCATGACGATTTTCGGCGCGGCGATCATCATTGCAAGTGGTCTATTCTCGATCTTTCAGGACAGAAACCAAAACCGCGTTTGAAGGAGGCTTCGCCCCTGACAATATAACTGGCCGCGTTGAGTGCAAAGCCGGTGCTACATCTGTAGTCTGCGACAAAGGGCCTACGCATTTTAGAACTGATTGGGATTATTCTTGGCATAAATCGGAGATCGTCAAATGGACACCCAATCAAACAGCGAAAACTGGATGGATTGGCATGCGAAAGCGCGGGTTATGTCCGCATCCATCTTCAAGCCCATACTGGCAGCAATTTTCGTTCCCTGTTTTTTGCTGGCATCGTTTGTTGGCATCGTCAACGGATGGACATTCGGCCCGCTGGAGGGCGCAAAAATTTTCGCAATCCTCTGCGCAGTCTTTCTTGCCTTTTTCGCCTTTGTTCTTCTCATCCTCTTGGCAATCAAACCATCCATTCGGATGCGCTATGTTCTCGATGACACGGGTGTCTATGCCATGGAAGATGATGAAGTTGCGCGAGAATTGATTGCCGCAGGCGGGGCCTTCGGCGTGGCAACCGGCAACCTTACCTTGACGGCCGCCCCTCTGGCGGCCAAGGCTGGAAAAAATGGTCACCTGTCGTGGGACAAGGTGGATAGTGTCTGGGAACGTCCAGTGCAAAATATGTTCATTCTGAAACGGCCGGGCTGGTGGCGCCCGGACTTCACGATCTTTGCGACGCAAGAGAATTATCGTCAGGTGAAAGACTTCATCAAACGGCACAAGGGGCGCACGAACAAAATATCACCAGCCATCGAAAGCGAGGCGTTACAATAGGGTGTCGCAACAAGGACGTTGGATGGGGCCACCCCGGAGGTGCCATTTCAAAGCAACAAAAAGCGCGGATATCCCTTTGCACTGGTTGCTCGGGACGATCCCAGTTCAATCCACTGAATGCAAAGCACCTGCGGTGATCGCCCGGGCGGCGCGCCCGGCTTCTTCGATATAGGCAGGATCGCGATGCACCAGCATCAGCGAGAAAGCGCCATCCATAATCAGATTGATCTGGCGAGCCGTGGCATCTGGCTGTCGCACCTGCGCCTGCGCAAGGCGTCCTGCAAGCCAGGCTTCGAATTTTTTCTTATGCGCCGCCCCCACCTGCATCGCCGGATGACCGGGCATGTTGGCAAGCTCCGCCGCCGTGCGCAGGAAACCGCAGCCTTTCCATTTGGGATGGCGCGATGACTGTGCCAGCGCGATGAAGATCGCCTCGACCTTATCCTCCACATTGCCATCTGCTGCATCGAACCATGCCTCAAAGAGCGCGAGATTGGGTTGATCTCGTGCGGTGAGATAGGCTGTCACAAGGTCATCCTTGCTCTTGAAATGATAATAGAGCGTCTTCTTGGTGATGCCAGCCTTCTCCGCCACGGCGTCAACACTCACCGCGCGGATACCCTCCCGATAGAACAAGCGGTTGGCTGCATCGATGATCCGTTCGCGAGCCGGTTTTGAAGGTGAAATCATGGGCGTGCACTCTCGCATTCCGTATGTATACTGACTAGTGAGTTTCCGTACAGCTTGCCGCTCGCTACCTTGCCAGTCAACCAGGAAAGGCAACCACGAAAGGAGAGACGGCATGCAAAGCAACGACAACGTCAAATTCGAACAACGGGGCCGAATTGCTCTTTTGACACTCAATCGCCCCGAAAAACTGAATGCGATCAATTATGCGATGGCCGATCGGTTGCTTGCTCTACTCGATAAGATCGAGGCGGATGGCTCGATCCGAGCGGTTATCCTGACCGGTGCAGGCGAGCGGGCTTTTTCGGCAGGAGGGGACATTCATGAATTCTCCCGGAGCATCCGCAATGGAGCAGACGAGGCGGTGAGAGACTTTTGCAGACGCGGTCAGGCATTGACCGCTCGGCTGGAAACCTTCCCAAAGCCAGTCATCACCGCCGTCAACGGCATTGCTTATGGGGGTGGGTGTGAAATCACCGAAGCGGCTCATCTGGCCGTGGCATCGGAGCAGGCCGTCTTTGCCAAGCCGGAAATCAATATCGGCATTCCGCCCACCTTCGGTGGCACACAGCGTTTGCCACGCCTTGCCGGACGCAAGCGTGCACTCGAATTGTTGCTGACCGGTGAACCTTTCAGCCCGGATCGTGCCGTTGAGTTGGGGCTTGTGAACAGCATGGTGGCCCATGCAGACCTGCTGCCGGCTGCAATGGATCTTGCCAACCGGATCATCTGCCATTCGCCGCTCGCTACATCGCGTATCCTTGCGGCTGTGACCCGGGGGATCAACACGACGATTGATGAAGGATTGCTGATCGAACGGGAGCAGTTTGCCCGCATGTGTGCGACACAGGATGTGCATGAAGGGCTTGAGGCATGGATTGAGCGACGCATACCAGACTATGCGGAACGATGAACCAAAATTGGCTGTGTGGCCGAAAGGAAGCCATCCTGCCACACATGCTATTGCCATTACATATCCGGCTTCAGGCATTTGTCCTGAAGCAGAAAGCCGGTATTGCACACAGCCCTGCGCAACGTGTCATCATGGCTGATGACGATCAGGGCGACATGTTGTTTGGCAAGAACCGTCAACAGGGCCTGCCAGATTTGTCGCGCCGAAATGGCATCGAGTTGGGCTGTGATTTCATCGCAGATAAGCAGGCGCGTTGAGGGCAACAGCAGGCGGGCCAGTGAAACACGCGCCAGCTCCCCACCGGACAGCTCCCGCGCCAATCGCCCTTGCCATTCGGGCCGAATGCCAAGGCCTTCAATAATTGCGTCGTCAAGTGCGCCGCCATTCTTGAGAATATCAGCGACAGACCAACGCGGATCAACCGCCATCTCGGGAGATTGGGGTGCCAGTTGGACCGGGGAGGGGCCATCAACTTCGGCAAGAGCCTCTCCGTTCCACAAAACCCTGCCTGCTTGCGGCTGAATTTGCCCGGCAAGAATGCGGCCCAATGTCGTTTTGCCGACCCCCGAGGGACCAGCAATGCCGATGCGGTCATTGGCCCCGATTTCGAGGCCCGCCTGATCCAGAATCAGCTGATCGCCAAATCGGTGGACCAGTCCTTCAGCCCTAAGCATACAAGACCCCTTCTTCTGTCAGATCAGCAAAGCCGTCCCAACTTTGTGCCTGCCAAAGTGCCTTGGAGAAGGGATGGGCAAGCGTTCCCTTATGAAAGGCTTCGGTGTCTGCCACCTCGACCTGCTCCCCTTCTTGCAAGATAACCATCTGGTGCGCAATCCCGGTTAGCCGCTGCAGGTCATGACTGATCACAAGCACCGCCTTGCCACTCTCGGCAAAGGAGGCAAGAAGCGCCATGATGCGATCCGCAGCCTTTCCGTCCAAACCGGCGGTGGGTTCATCCGCGATGATGCATTCGGCCCCGGTTGCCAGTGCGGTCGCCAGCAGCACCCGTTTGGCCATGCCTCCGGAAAGCTCATGCGGCCATTGCTCGAGGCATTCGGGTGAAAGACCAAGATGGGAGAAAAGCGCAGTGACATCGCAATTATGTCCCGCAAGTCTTGCGAAACGAGCCACCTGTCGCCCCACCGGGCAGAGTGGGTCCAATGCATCCCTGCTTTGCGGTGCAAGGGCCAATGCGCCCTGTTTGGGTGGAGTGCCGTCAAATTCCATCTGCCCCGATCGTTCAGCATTATGTGGCAAGTTGCTGATCAGGGCTTCGGCGATCAGGCTCTTGCCTGCGCCGGACCCTCCGACAAGGCCGGTGAGACGACCGCGTGGCAAAGTGAAGGTGACATCCCTGATCGGTGCAAGACGCGACCCGTCATGCTGCCGAAAATGCACGGACAGATTTTTAACCACCAGCATCAGGCCACTCCTTCATTCGGGTCAGAGGCACGGCGCAAGGATTCCCCGAAGATCTCGAAGGACAAGGCCACCAGCAAAAGTCCCAGACCGGGGAAGAAAGCCAGCCACCAGAGGCCGGATCCCAGCGCCCGGAGCGACTCGGACAGAATGACACCAATGGACGGCAGATGCGGCGGGACGCCGAGCCCGATAAAGGACAGCCCGGCCTCGTGCAATATGGCGTGCGGAAAAATCAGTACGAAACCCGCAATGATCTGTGGGATAAGGTGAGGCAACAAATGCTTCCGCGCAACCCATATTGAATTGCGTCCCAACCCGCGGGATACCGCGACATAGTCTGATGCAAGCACGCGTTGGGTTTCATGACGCAACAGGCGGGCAAGACGTGGCCAGTGGGTCAGGCCGACCCCGAGAATAACACCTTGCACACCGCCGCCGGCTGCATAGGCGACCAGCATCAGCAGCACGAAATGCGGCAGGCCAAGAAACAGCTCGGTGGCAATGCCGACAATCCGGTCGGCGACGCGGTTGACACTCGCCATCAGACCCAAAATCACAGCCAACGCTGTCGAAACAAATCCGGCAAACAGCCCGATGCCGATCGATTGGCCAAGCGCTAGCAGTGTCCGCAACAGCATGTCGCGGCCCAGCAGGTCGGTACCGAAGATATGATCCAGCGACGGCGCGAGCATGCGCAGGGATGGGCTGACGCGCAGATCATCGGATGAGGCAAACAGCGAATAGGCAAACACGCCCAGCACCAGACTCAAGGCGATGAGTCCGCTCACGACGGCCTGGCGGCGAATGCGAGAGGCATGCTTTCGTCCTCCCGACCCGGCAGCGCAGCCCGGTTGCTCCGGCCATGCATCAAAGCGCGCTTTCTCGGTAAGATCCGTCACGATTTCCCCTCACGCGCTGTTTCAAAATCGGAAGATTGCAACCGCGACACGCTTTTGCGCTTTTGGCGTCTGCTCCCTGCCTGATCCCGCAGCCGTGGATCCAGAAGATGGGCGCAAATGTCTGCCAGCATGTTGCCAAGAAACACAACGGCCAGCGTCGCCAGAGCGACCCCCATCAACAGAGGCGCGTCGGCCCCTTTGGCTGCTCGCACCGTTGCTTCGCCCAAGCCCGGCCATGAGAAGATCGTCTCGGCCAAAACCGAGCCGCCGATCAACTCCCCGGCACCAGCCAAATGAACCGTGAGAGCTGGGCCCAGCGCATGGCGCAGACCGGGGCCCATCAGAAGGGACAGATTTCGAGCCCCATGGGCCTTGAGATGACGCGCTGCCGGTCCTTCCAGAAAGGCACGGGCGCGCGCGCGCGTGTGCAGGATCAGTGGCGCGATGCCAACGACCGAGACCGTGATGGCAGGCAAGATCAAGTGACGCAATCGGTCGCCCCACGTCACCTCGGCCATCGTCAGGCCCGGAGAGGCGGAACAGCAAGCGGGCAACCAGCCAAGTTGGACGGAAAAGACAGCGATCAAAATCAATGCCAGCCAGAAGCCCGGACTGACGGCCAGCGTCACGGCAAAAGCGCGAATGGCACGATCTGGCCAATGGCCTCTGGATGCAGCAGCAATCAGTCCCAAAGAGGTGCCGATCACGAGAGAGAAGAGGAAGGCGGCTCCAATCAGCGAAATGGAGGCAGGCCAGCGGGCCATGATCACATCGACGACCGGCGCGTTGAACAGCATGCTGTCCCCCAGATCGCCTTGGATGAAATGGGTGACCCAGCGCAGAAACTGCTCCGGAACCGGATCATTGAGGCCCCAGGACTGGGCGATGGCATCGCGCTGCTCCGGCCCGACCAGCGCAACCCGCGCCCCGACATAGGCCTGCACCGGATCAACCGGTGCAAGTCTGATGAGGGTGAAAAGCCCGACCATGGCCAGAGGCAGCAGCCAGACAAGGCGGATGGCGCGCTCCACCAGCACCCTTGGAAGCCAATGATGCCAGCTCATTCGCATGTCCACTTCCAGCCCGGCAAGCCTTGCGTGATCGGATAGCCATGGCCATGGGGTTCAATCTGAACAGGGCCGATATCCAGACAGTCGCTGATCCAGTAGGAATGCTTGACATTGACCATCCAGGCCCAAGGCGCATCACCCTTGGCGCTGAACCCCGTTTTGCCGTCCCATTGGGCTGCCTTCCATTCAGCAAGTGAGGCCTCGAAGCTCGGAGCTGACTGGGCTGCATCCAAATGCGCATCGACCGTCGCATTGCGATATAGGCCGGTATTGTACCAGTCAACACCGGCATTGTTGCCATGATACAGGGCGTAGATTTCGGATGGATCATGCGCGCCCCATCCCAAAATCACTGCACTGGCATGCATTTCATTGCCAATGGCATCCCAGCTCAGGCCCCGTGGCTCTGCCACAATGCCAAAGGCGCGCATTTGTTCTGCCGCGCCCAGTGCCAAAGCCTGTCGCAGGGAGTCTGAAGATGGATAGACAAGAGGGAAACGGGCCTGTTGGCCATCCTTTTCGCGAACCCCATCGCCATTTTCGTCCCGCCAGCCAGCGGCATCCAGCGTGGCTTTTGCCGCGTCCACGTCACCGCCCTCCAGATGGGCGTCCGGATTGTCCCAAGGCAGACCGTCAACAGGGCCGTAAGCTGGCGTGCCATGGCCATTTAGCGCCAAGGCCACCAGCGCCTCCCGGTCTAGCCCTTGGTTGATGGCGAAGCGAATGGCTCGGTCTGCGGTCACATCATTGCCGATCGGATGCCCTTTTTCGGTTTGACCACCAGAAGGAATGGTTGGAAATGCGATGCCGCGATTGTCGACCGTATTGATATGCTTGACCGTCATGCCATTGGGGGCATGCGCCGCATCGAGCGGCGGCACGGCAACCAGATGCGCCGCGCCAGAGCGTGCCAAATTGAGCACCACGGCCTCTTCACCAAAGACGAAGGTCACGCGCGGAAACGCGATTTTCTCGCCGTGCCAATAGGGATTGGGTTCGACAATCAATTGCTCGCCTTCCCGCCATTCAACCATCTTGAAGGGACCTGCTCCCAGCGGGTGACGCGCATAGTCATCGCCGTAGCCTTTTTGGGGCACGATCCCGAGCGCCACGAGTTGAGAGGCAAAGGTGATTTGCGGTTTGGTGAGTTCAAGCTCGACCGTATCAGGGGATGTTGCGCGGGCTTCCTTGAGGATCTTCATATCCGTCAGACCGCCAGCGTCCCTAGCCTTGTTGAAGGTGAAGGCAACGTCTTCGGCTGTCAGGGGGGAGCCATCGGAGAATTTTGCGTCTGTGCGAATGGTGACTGTCCAGATCAGGCGGTCTTCGGAGAGGACCCAACTGGTTGCCAGATCTCCAGTCATTTCAAAATTGGCATCAAGACGCAGCAGAGTTGCCTGAAAGAGTGGATTGCCATACCGCCCCCAGCCCATGATAGGATCGAACCCGGTTTCCGGCTCGCCGCCAACCGCCAGAACAAGCGGCGGAGGCGCAGCCGCGACCGAGTTGGCAGACAAGAGAGTGGCAAAAACAGCGGCAAGCAACATCGAACGGCGCATCCGAAACTCCATAGTATGATTTTTTTACGGATTTATCATACAATTTTTGTATACGAAAGTTCGAAATGCTCCGAGAAGCAAAACCTATTCTTATAGATTGGTCTCGTCGCCAAAACCTGCGCTTCTCTTTGTGGAAAGTTCAATCGAGACATGCCTTTCCCACCGGACAAAGGTTTGGTGTCTGTGTGATGCGAGTGTGAATCGCGAAAGCGAAACGCCATCGTCGCAATGGGGGCGAACCGTCGTAAGCACCCATTGGCTTGTCTTCTCTACATGCAATTGCGCAAATGGATGGATCGGACCTTTCGGATTTGCCCCAGTGGGCCGGAGCTTCTATAACGTGTCGGGCAACCTTGTCGAAGAAGCCAAAATATCCATGTCCTATCCCCGTATTGTTTTCATGCGCCATGGCGAAACCGAATGGAACCTCGCCGGTCGCGCTCAAGGCCATCTTAACTCGCCCCTGACCGCAAAGGGCCAAGCCCAGGCTCAAAGGCTTGGCGAGATTCTCAAGCGTGAATTGATCACGCCAGAGGGCTATACCCAAATGGTCAGCCCCATCGGCCGGACCCTCGAAACCTCTGCCAACATCAAAAAGCATTTCCCGTTCGATCCAACGCCAATCGACTTGCTTAAGGAAATCGATCTCGGCAAGCTGAGCGGTCTGAATCGCGCAGAAATGGAAGAGCAGTTCCCCGATCATATGGCGGGAAAGCCTGACTATGACTGGTATTTCGGCGCCCCTGATGGTGAAACCATGGACGATATGCGCAAGCGCGCAACCCAATGGCTCGACAGCCTGATCGGCCCCACCATCGCCGTCGCCCATGGCCAAATTGGCAAAGTGATCCGCGGTGTTTATCTCGGACTGTCCGATGAACAGATCTTGCGCCTGCAAGAACCGCAAGGCGTGGTGCATCTGCTGGACCATGGCACTGAAACCATTTGGAGTTAGAAAAATATGTGTCATGGCGGGGCATTTCTGACAGGGCAGAGGGACCGAAAGCTTGGCTTGATCAAGCATCAGAGCTGACACCCAACAGGTGGCCGCTGGTCCATGTCTGCAAGGGGTCGTGCTTGCAGGAAACGGTGTGTCGAAAGACCACATCATCAGTATATTGACTCGCCGGGGATCTGGGAGTGACTTGGGGGCCTGTATAATGCAAATTTCTGAAATCTGGAGGATCCAAATCTATGACCAAAACTGTTCTCATTAGCGGGGGCTCCAGAGGCATCGGGCGGGCCACTGCGCTGATCATGGCGGGCCAGGGATGGAACATTGCCTTCACCTATCGTGGGGATCATGACGCTGCGCAGCAGGCAGTGGAAGAGATCCGCGCAAAGGGCGCAGAAGCGATTGCCATTCAGGGGGATACGGTTCAGGAAGACCATGTGGTGCGGGCATTTGACGAGACGATCTCGACATTTGGCGGGCTGGATGCCGTCGTGGTCAATGCCGGTGTCGTTGCGCCGTCTATGCCGCTTGCCGAAATGTCCATTGAACGCCTGAAAACCATCTTTGACACCAACGTCTTGGGAGCGGTCCTGTTTGCCCGCGAAGCTGCAAGACGTTTGCCTGACCAGAAGACCGGAAAGGATGCTGCGATCGTGCTTGTATCCTCCGCTGCTGCCCGCCTTGGATCGCCGTTCGAATATGTCGATTATGCCGCCAGCAAAGGGGCGATCGACACATTGACGCTGGGTCTTTCCAAAGAGCTCGCAGGTCAGGGGATTCGCGTCAATGCCATCCGGCCGGGTCTGATTGAAACGGACTTGCATGCAAGCGGAGGCCAACCGGACAGAGCTGAACGATTGAGCAAAGCCATTCCCATCGCCAGACCCGGAACTGCGCATGAGGTCGGTTCGGCCATTGCCTGGCTATGCTCTGAAGAGGCTAGCTATTGCACAGGTGGCATCCTCGATGTGACCGGGGGCCGATAACCCCGCGATTGGGATTCCAGCACGAACTGATACAAACTTGGGCCGGGATACCCGATATTGCTGATGGCAACAAAAGCATGGATATCGGGAACCCGGCCCAAATTCAGACCAATGCTCCCTCACTTCAGTCCCTGTTTCTTGCCGTTCAAAGGATAGCTGAGGACGTCAATCGGCTCTCCCTTTGCGATGTGACGGTCCAGAATGCGGTCGATATCCTGCTCGTCCACCCCGCCATAGATCGTGCCTTCCGGCCAGACCTGAATGACAGGTGCAAGGCTGCATGGACCAAGGCAACTGGTCTTGCAACTCATCATGCCAGCCCCTTTGTCCCTCAGCTTCAAGCGGTCCTGCTCAGACCGGACATGGTTGAACAGGGTGCTTGCGCCCGCATCATTGCAGGCCCCACCCATACAGACCAGAAGACGATATTTCTGATCGGGCACAACACTTCCTTTGGGAATTTTGACAGCCTCCTGCACCACATCGCTTTGCTCGGCTGACCGGACGAGCGCGTCTATCATCTCTCCGAGCTTATCTGTCTGAGTGATGGGCGGATGGGCAATCCTGATGCGCGGGAAGTCCGCACTTTTGCGCTGTGCGATCCAGCGATGCACCGATTTCTTGATCCAGCCCGGAAAAGCCGGCTCCATCGGGAAGATCAGCGAGATGATGACGACCTCTTCGACCTTCTGGTCCGCGAGCTCTGTCAGGCGGGCACGCAAGGATGGTGTCCCAAGTTCCTGCAAGGCATAGGTAACGAGATAATGCGGATTTCTGGCAGCAATGGCATCGCACAATCCTTGCATTTCCTCTCTGGGTTTTGCCGCCATGGCGGCCTTTGCGAGCAACAGAATGGCTGGTTTCATTGGGGATCCCCACTCTCGATCGGCAACACATAAGGATAGGACTGAACAGCGCCGACTAGGGCTTCGACCTGATAGGCATGGCGGATGTGATTGGGCGTCAGAACTGCCTGCCACGATCCAAGAGCCCGAATGCGTCCCTCGGCAAGCAACGCCAGGCGGGAGCAATAGCGTGCGGCGAGGGAGAGATCATGAACGGCGATGATGATTGTCATCTCGGTCTCGGCAGCAAGCGTGCGGATGAGGGACATCGTTTCCATCTGATATTTGAGATCCAGTGCCGAGGTTGGCTCATCGAGCAGCAGGATCTGAGGCTCCTGCACAAGAGCCCGAGCGATGGCGACACGTTGGCGTTCCCCACCGGAAAGGGTGGACACCTCAGAAAAAGCGTGATGGACCATGTTGACCCGCTCAAGAGCGGCAATCACCATCTCGCGATCCTGTGCACCCAACTTGCCGGTCAAGTGTGGCGTGCGCCCCAACTGAACCAGATCGACCACGGATAGCGCCACATCATCCGGGATATGCTGGGGCACATAGGCAACATGGCGGGCATAATCGCGGCGTGGATAGGCCTCGATTGCCTTGCCCGCCACATCGATCTGACCGCTGTCAGGCGCTGCCAGCCGCGCCACACATTTGAGCAATGTGCTCTTGCCCGCTCCATTGGCCCCGAGCAGTCCGACGCATTCCCCCTTGTCCACGACAAGGGAAATCGCGTCAAGGATAGTGCGTTTGCCATAGGACAGAGTGAGTTTGTCTATGCGGATCATTGCATGGCCCTCCGGCGTTGTCTCAGGATCAAATGCACGAAGAGCGGTACGCCCACATAGGCCACGACAATGCCGACGGGGATGACTGCGGGTGAGAAGAGGGATCGGCCGATGGTATCGGCAACCAGCAGCAGAAAGGCCCCGACAATCATCGAGAAAGGCACCAGCCAACGATGGTCATTGCCGATCATCATCCGGGCAATGTGGGGCGAGACCAGCCCGATGAAGCCGATGACCCCGGTAAAGGCGATGATGCAGGCGGTGATCAACACCGAAAGCAGCGCCGTTACGAGGCGAACCTTTTTGAGATTGTAGCCGAGTGAGGCGGCGGTTTCTTCTCCGGCAGCCATGGCATTGAGCGCCCATGCCATCCGCCAGAAAATGGGCGCGGCAATCGCAAGCATCACGGCAGAGAAGCCTACCTCATCCCAGCTGGCCGCATTCAATGAGCCGAATGTCCAGTGAACGATCGCGGCTAGCTGCTCTTGCGTGGCAACAAATTGCAGGGTCGCGGTGAAGGCACTGAACAGATAGGTCAACCCGATACCTGCCAGAATGATCGTCGTTGCTGAGATGCCACTCAAACCGGCAATCCCCAGAACAATCCCGGCACACAGCATGGATGAGGCAAATGCGCCGCCAACCATCATGTAGGTGCCCAGTTCGGGCATTTGCAAAGCTCCCAACAGGATGGCCAGCGCCGCCCCAAAGGCCGCAGCGGGGGAAAGGCCCACGGTGAAGGGACTGACCAGCGGATTGCGCGTGATCCCCTGCATCATGACGCCCGCGATCGACAGCCCGGCACCGCCAACGAGGGCCATGGTGATGCGCGGCAGGCGCAGTTGCATCACGACCTTCTCCTGCAGAACGGACACTTCGGCAAACAGATTGGCGGGCAGGACGGGACCAAGAAGTATTTGAATGGCCTGAAGCAGTGAAATGTCATTGGCGCCAAGGGAAACCGCAAAGACCGACAGCAGAGCCAGCAGCAGCACGCCCGATAGGCAAATCAGGGAGGCACGGATGGTCCGGCGAGCATAGGCTCGCCGGATATCCCCCGATGGATCCTGAACGGATGACCCAGATGGGATGACCTCCGATGGAGAGAAGGCCCTGTTCATCACTGACCTGCTTCCCATTCGGTGGCCTTGGCCCAGTAGCGTCCCGGATAGGCGACACCCTGAAAATCCTCCAGCCATGTTTTCATCACCGCATCTGGATCAACATCTTCGAAGCGGTCTGGATAGAGCCATTTGGCAATCGACAGCGCGCCGATCATCTTGGAACAACCCCCAGCCAGATAGTAGTTCATGTGGTAGGCATCACCATTCTTGATCGCCGGCAGTGCGTCAAAACCAGGACGTTCCTTTAGCGCTTCAAAGAAGGCCTGTGAGAAGCTTGCCGGGTGAAGCGGATAGGAGCCGGGCTGAAGCTTGATGATCATGTCTGGTTGTGCCTTGAGGATTGCTTCGGGGTCCACTTCATGATTGTGGACACTTCCGCGCTCTTTGGGCTGGGTTTCAATATCGACATGTTCAAAGATATTGCGTCCGCCAGCCGCTTCGATCATGTCATGCCAGCCGGAGCCACGCAGCACGGAACGATAGGGCGTTTTCTCCTCGAGATAGACCGTCTTGCGCTCTGCGCCTTCAAGCCGCTCTTTCAACAGCGCCATGTTGCCGGTATAGAAGGCGTTGAGCTTGGCGGCCTTTTCCTCGGCGTCGAACATCTTGCCAAAGGCGGTAATGTTGGAGACATGCTTGAGGACATCCCAGCCGGTCAGTACCACAACAGGAATGTCGAAAGGCTCGAGCGTCTTGATGGCCTCCTGCCAACTGCCGTTGCGGGGGAAGATCACAACATCGGGGTCTTGTGCAATGATCGCCTCGTAATTTGGCTCTCGCTGCCCTTTCCCGACAAGCATACCCTCCTTGAGGTCCGGCCAGTAGGTGGGATCGCGCGTCACCCAACTGTCGACACCGACGATCACGTCCATGTCAGCCACCGCACGAATGAACTCAGCATTGTAGCGGTTGAAGACGACTGCGCGCTTCAATGGTTTGTCAAAGGTCAGCGTGCGACCGCTGTCATCGGTGATGTTGATAGGGGCTGCAGTTGCAACAGAATAAGTCGCGGCAAATGCCACAAAGAAGGCGATCGCGCGCGCCAGACGCGATAGGCCGGATAGCCAGATATTGGAAAGCAATGTCCCGTACTCCAGATGCGGCAAGGCAACCGAAGTCGGGCAAGTCTGATGCAATCAGATTCAATATGGCGAAGACGCAGAGACATGCGCATTGTCATGAGACCCTCCTCCAGGACACCCCGCCCGGGTTGAATGATTGAATGTCGGCAGGTCTCCTGGCTTACAGGTCATTGCGCTCCCCGGCCTTCCCAGATTGGTACAATCCAGTGGCCAGCTTGAGGGCGCTCTCTGTTTACAGTTGCGGGGACAGCTCCGGATTTGTGACAGGCTCATGCATCTGCCACGCACCGAATTCCCTTTTTATTCCGTTAAGGAAACCGACGAACAGATATATCCACTATGCGGCAGCAGCTGTCAATCGGGGATCTATCGCTTTGTCTGAAATCAGCCAGCGATCCCGGAAACCGCTATTCGAGATCGGCGCCCATGCGAACAGACAAGCGTTTCGCGATTCGTTTGACATTGGTAATCAGATTTTCACGGTCCGTCTCGTCGGCATCTTCAATCAGCAGACTGACGGCGATGCCGGCAATCGGCGTGTTCTGAGAGTCCAGAACCGGGGCACCGAAGCAAATGATGCCTTCTGCCACTTCCTGATTGTCGATGGAGTATCCACGCTTGCGGATGGCCGCCAAATCCTCCAGCAGCCCATCAATCGACTGTTCGCTGAAAGGTGTGCGCGGTTCTGGCAACCCGTCTGCATAAAGGCGCTTGACTTCGAAATCACTCATCGAGCTGAGGAAGGCCTTTCCCGTTGCCGTGAAGGCTGCGGGAAGCCGCATTCCGGCACGAAATTCTATCAAAGAGTGACTAAATTCGGAATTGCGCGCGGCTATATATACAACTTCTGCTCCGTCTCTGACCGTCAATGTGATGGTCGCTCCAGGCATTTCGGTCTCGGTGTCCCAAATGGACGCAAACTCTGTTGCAACGTCAGATTGTCGATTGAAGGCATTGGACCAGCGCATGACATGGGGGCCCAACTGGTAGGCTTGATCGGACCGCTTGATCAGCAGATTTAGCTCCACAAGCGTTTGACAAAGCGTATGAACCGAGCTTTTCGCAAGATTCAATTCCTGCGCCAGTTTCGACACGGTCGGGTGTGTCCGACTGCGAGCAACAAAATCCAGAATGCGCGACGCTCTTTCAACCGCAGGCACTAGTTTTGGTGTTGGATTGTCCATAATTCCTCGTCGTCTTTTTTTGAAGTTTCTTTTCTATCTTGACAATCTTCCATACACCCGGATATGGTTTTGTACATAGAAAGACGTTCCATATACTGAACAATAAACATATATCAGAACATCTTTCAAGGCAAAAGTATTTGACATTTTGTCACATATTCACCGTGTGGTTGGGGAGGAGCGCATGGCCTTGAGTGTTAGAGACTGGGCGACCAGATTCAGTCAAGCCTCGGACAATGATGCCGCCATTGGCGCAATGGCTCGTCACTTTACCTGCACCTACCTGCTGGATATGGGCCTCGCCAAGGCGATCGTTCGTATGTTGGATGGCAAGGTGCATGAAATCAATATCAATCCCGGCCCTCTTGATTCCTACGATTTTGCCTTGCGTGCCAGCCCAGATACCTGGCGGGAATTTGCGCAGCCTATTCCCAACCCGATGTATCACGGCATTTGGTCTGCGAGCTTCCGGCGCGATCTCAAGCTGGAAGGCAACTTGCTTGTCCTAATGCAAAATCTTCGCAATTTCACCATTCAATTTGAGCTGTTGCGCAAAGTGGGCGTGCCTGTCTGAGCCAAACCGCTTGCGGCGCCACAGCACACGGTCACGATACAAATTCTTTAGGGGGAACCTGATGGTCAAGCACTCTCCGGTTGTGGGTCGGTATGTAACCATCGATGTGGATGGCTGCGAATATAAGGTCTTCTATCTCCGCAACGGACAGGGGCAGCCTCTTGTCTGTCAGCACACGGCTGGTTGTCACAATCATCAATGGCGCGATCTGCTCGAAGATCCGGACATCACAGCCCGGTATGACGTCATCGCCTATGATCTGGCCCGACATGGCAAATCGGATCCGCCGACAAATAAGGAATGGTGGAAAGAGGAATACAAGCTCACGGCCGACCACTTTATGAAGTTCATCCTCGCCTTTTGCGATGCGCTGGAGCTCGAAGATCCGATCTTTATGGGGTCGTCTTTCGGTGGCAATGTTGCGCTGCAGCTGGCCCTTCATCACCCCGACCGCTTTCGCGCCGTCATCCCGGTTGAGGCCGCCGAACATGCGCCGGGCTTCTTTCTGGAATGGTGGCGTCACCCCCATGTCAATGCCGCTCAGGTCTGCGCCTCTGGTGTGTGGGATCTGATGGCCCCGCAAAGCCCCGAGCAGGATCGCTGGGCAACATGGCATTACTATACCCAAGGCTCGGAAGTGTTTCAGGGCGACCTCTATTTCTATTCGATAGACCACGATTTGCGAGGCCGCCTTGCCGAGATCGATACGGCCCGCTGCCCGGTCGTGATGATGACCGGCACCTACGATTATCTCACCCCACCGGAAGCAACCGAGAATACGGCACGTCAGATTCCGGGGGGCATCTATATCGAAATGGAGGATATCGGGCATTTCCCGATGTCGGAAAATTATCCGCTCTTTGCGGTTTATCTCAAAGAAGCGCTGCGCGTGATCGAGAACCGAACCTGACGCAAGGGTCGGGAATGGAATGCAACAAATTTATTCGGGAACAGGCATATGAAGATCATTGAATTTGATGAAAAGGGTCAAAAGATTGCGACCGATGCCAGCGCGATCGGCCAGACAATCGGCTCCGACAGTCTGGCGGCACGACCGGCTTCGCAATCCAAGGCTTCAGCACGCAGAGGCGGAGAGTCTTCCGGCATCGAACTGCATATGTTTCAGACCGGAACGCTGCGCACGAAACTGAAATATATCAAGATGAATCAGGGCGAGGATGACTTTGAAATTCCCGTGCCATGGTTCCTGATCAAGCATCCGGCGGGCAATATCGTCATCGATGGCGGCAATGCAGTGGAAGCGGCCATCGACAAGCGCGGCCATTGGGGCGCTGTGGTGGATGCCTATGACCCCATCATGGACCGGTCCGAAAACTGTGTTGACCAGTTGCGTGCAGTGGGCGTCGACCCTGCCTCAATCCGCTATGTGTTGCAGTCGCATTTGCATCTGGATCATACCGGTGCGATTGGGCATTTTCCCAACGCCCAGATCATTTGCCAGCGCGCCGAATATGAATATGCCTTCAAGCCACAATGGTTCTCGGAAGGGGCTTATATTCGCGCCGATTTCGACCGCCCGGGTCTGAACTGGAAGTTTCTTGGAGGCGAATATACCGACAATTTCGACCTGTTCGGCGACGGCTCCGTCCGCATCATCTTTACGCCGGGCCACGCCCCCGGGCATCAGTCTTTCCTGATCACGTTGCCACGAACCGGGCCGGTGCTGCTGACCATCGATGCGGCTTATACGGTCGATCACTGGGAGAATAGGGCATTGCCCGGACTGGTGCACTCATCAAGCGATGCAGCCAACTCGGTCGAGAAATTGCGGCGGATCGCAAGTGACACAAACGCAATGGTTGTGACCGGCCACGACCCGGACACCTGGCAAAGTTTTTTGAAGGCACCGAATGATTTTTACGACTGAGCAATAAGGCAAGGCTCGGCAAACGGGCATGGGGAAGAGGAATACCCATGCTCATTTTAGGCGGGGATTTCTCCGTTTGGAACGACCCTGACAACGGCACTGGCCTCAGGGGTGAATTTAGGAGGAGACATAGATGAAATTGTTCAAGAAAGCTGTTGTGGCTTTGGGCCTTGTCGCATTTGGCGCCATGGCCGCACAGGCAGAAGGGGTTGATGAAATCAATCCCGATGTTGCCAAGCGCCTGTATAACAAGGATATGCTGGATCCGATGCAGCCTGTTGGCCCAAGCCCGCTGCGCGACTTCAAGGCGAAAAATCCACCTCCATGGAAAATCGGTTATGCGTCTTCTTATGCGGGCAACACATGGCGCGCCAACGCTATGGAAGCTTTGCAGAAGGAAATCATTCCAAAATGGAAAGATCTGGGCCTGATCAGTGAAGTGGTCGTTACCCAATCCAACCTTAACGACTCAACTCAGATCCAGCAAATGCGCCAGCTGGTGGATCAGGGCGTTGATGCCATCTTTGTTTGTTGTTCAAACCCCACAGCGCTGAACCAGACCATCAAATATGCCTATGACAGGGGTGTGCCTGTTTTCTCGATGACCGGCTATCTGACCGCCCCGACCGCAGTCAATTCGTCCGTGAACTATCAGGTCGCGGGTTTTGAAATCGGCAAGCGCATGGCTGACGAGCTGGGCGGCAAAGGCAATGTCCTTGTTGTTGAAGGCATTCCGGGCACCTCCGGTTCCGACAGTCAGGACCGCGGCGTCAAGGCCGGTCTGGCAACCGCGCCGGACATCAAGATTGTCGGCTCCATTGCAGGCATGTGGACCGATCAGGTGGCACAGGGCGAAGTTCAGAAATGGCTGGCCACCCATCCGGGCAAACTCGACGGTATTGTCGTGCAGTCCGCCGCTGAAATGGGTGTTATCCGCGCGATCAAACAGTCGGGTCGTCAGGGCGTCAAGATCGCCGTCGGCGGTGAGCGCGGTGCTTTGTGCACCTGGCGTAAAAATCCGGACCTGATCAATGTGGCAGTCCAGACTTGGCCACCAGCAGACGATGTCAATCTCATCTGGCGCATCATGATGCGGACCCTGCAGGGTCAAGGCCCTAAAGTGCAGTCCGTGCTGGTGGATCCGGTGGTGATCACGCATGACGATGTGATGAAATTGCTGCCTGAGGATTGCGATGAGAATGCCCAGAACTGGCTGAATGTCGGTGCGGATGCCTGGGGCTCGACGGAGTATCTCAACCAGTTCTTCGTCAATCCGGCAGACCCGACCAAATACAAGCCTTGATCTGATCGGAACTGTTCCGAACGGATCCTGATCTGAGACTACCAAACAACGCCGTCGCCCTTTCAATGCCCTTGCATCAGCAAGGGCGACGGCTCCCCCTACGCTCGCGAACCTTAACATTCCAAGCGAATTGAGAAGCCCAACCATGTCATCTGCCCATCCATCACAAAGTCAGAATCGCGAGACGATCTCTGTGCGCAATGTGAAGAAATTCTTCGGGCCAACCCGTGCGCTGGACGGGGTGAGCTTCTCCGCCCGCGCAGGTGAGGTGCATGCGATTGTGGGCGGCAACGGGTGTGGCAAGAGCACAATGGCGAAGGTCGTCTCGGGCATTCTGCCCGTCGATAGCGGCTCGGTGTCCATTCTGGGCGAAGCGCCTTCCACCCCGGCAGAAAGCAAGGCGCTGGGCATTTCCACGGTCTATCAGGAAGTGCTGGTGGCCGATGAATGCACGGTCGTGGACAATATCTTCATGGGATCGGACGCGCTCTTCTCAAAGAGCATGTCGCAAGACCACAAGGTGGCCCGCGCCGCCGCATTGATGCAGGATCTTGCGGGCGAACCCGTCGATCCTTTCGCCTTTGTCGGCACGCTGCCGCTTGGTCTCAAGCAATGGATCACCATTGCCCGTGCCTTGGTTAGCGATCCCAAAATTCTGATATTGGACGAGAGTTCCGCAGCGCTCGATCTGGACAGCACAGAGCGGTTGTTCGCCAAAATGCGGGAATTACGCGATGGCGGCACGACAATCCTGATCGTGACCCACCGCATCGCCGAACTGATCCGGATTTCTGACCGTGCAACGGTTCTGCGCGACGGACGCGATGTCGGTGTCCTCGAGAAAGAACAAATCACCGAGAAGAACCTGCTTGCGCTGATGACCGGAGACGAAACCGCCGGACAGGCGGTTGATCTCGAAGCACCGCAACCTCAGAGCGATGAGCTCGCCATGAAAGCCGAGGCCATTTCGCTGGTCGACGGAACAGCCCCTTTTGATTTTGAATTAAGACGCGGCGAAATTGTCGGCATCGCAGGACTGGATGGCCAAGGGCAGGATGCCTTCGTTCGCGCCTTGGCCGGGGTTGAACCGGTCAAGGGTGGCTTTGTCTGGGTGTCAGACCGACAGGGGCAGTTTTCAGTGGTCCGCTCACTGGCTGATGCTGTGAAGGGCAGAATCGCCTATGTCTCTGGTGACCGGAAACGCGAGGGGATTTTTGCCTCCCTGTCCATCTTTGAAAATATGGTCATGCCACTCTATCGCGAGAAGAAACGGGCGGGCATTCTGGGGCTTGTGGACTTCGCCACCCTTGTCACCATCTTCAAGCGCGAAGCCGACAATCTGATGATCAAGTTCGGCGTCAAGGAAAATCCCATCACCTCCCTTTCAGGCGGCAACCAGCAAAAGGTGCTGATCGGGCGCGGCTTTGCCATGCGGCCCGACGTGATCGTACTGAATGACCCGGCGCGTGGCATCGATGTTGGTGCCAAGACCGAGCTTTACAAACACCTGCGAACCTTCGCCAACGAGGACAAGTCGGTCGTCTATATGTCCTCCGAGCTGGAGGAATTTATCGGCTTTGCGACGCGCATCATCGTGTTTCGCAACGGCATGCCTTTCGATGCCTTCGATGGCCGCCAGTTTGATTCCAAGCAGATTCTGGAAGCGATGTTCGGGCAGACCGATGGTCGCGGGCTGGATGCGCCTTGGGGGCTGAAGCCCGGAGGGGCGACCGTCGCACCTGAGCGCGTTGACCCTGTCGTTGCCCAGCCTGTCGCTACCCAGTCCGTTGTTGCCAAGCAAGCCGAGCCAACGGATGGGGGGATGATGGTTCCTGAAGACAGCGCACCGATAAAGGCCAAATCGGATGAGGCAACCACCTCCGCCCCTCAGCGCCCCGCAGTCCGCCCCATTCGGATCGTCGAATTCGATGCCAAAACCGGCCAAGCCCGCGCCATCGGTTCCAAAGGGGGTGCCGCATGAGCGATGCAAGCATCAACAAAACAGACGCCATGATCGAGCAGGCGAGCGATAGCGCCAAACAGGCACAAGGCGGGCGGGCAAATCCGTTCCTTCTGGTGCCGATCACCTTGTTCTTCCTGCTGTTGGGGCTGGCAGCGCTGCGTTCTCCCAGCTTGATGACTGCATCGGGCATTGGTGGCGCGATTGTCGTCGCAACGCCGCTGGTTCTGGCCACCTATGCCTTGATGGCGTCGGTCATTTCCGGGCGTGGCACGGTGGATTTGTCAATCGGGCCTCTGATCAGCTTCATCAACGTGACCCTGATTCAGCTTTATGCGATGGGTCTGTTGCAAAATCCGATCTCGGTCTTTCTCTATGCCCTGTTTGTCGGTGCAGCCTATCAGTTTTTGTTTGCGCTGGTGGTGCTCTATGTGCGGGTGCAGCCGATCATCGTGTCGCTCTCCGGCTATCTGGCCTTGTCGGGGATCAATCTGGTCATCCTGCCACGTCCGGGGGGTATTGCGCCTGAATTCATGGCTGAATGGGGTCTTGGCACATCCATATTTTCGCCGGTTTTCGTGATCCTGATCGTGGCAACATTGGCCTGGCTATTGTTCACCCGCACCGCCTTTTACACCCACTTGCGGCTGATGGGGTCTGATGAGCGGGCGGCCTACACGGCCGGTGTGCCGATCTATATTGTCCGCATTGGAGCGCACCTCATTTCCGGCTGCTTTGCGGGCCTGACCGCGATCGCCTTTACCGGTCTGATTTCGTCCGGCGATCCGTCGCAGGGCACCACCTACACGCTGATTTCGGTCACCGCTTTGGTGCTGGGCGGGGCGTCTCTGGCCGGTGGTCGTGCCGGTGTCTTCGGGTCATTCCTTGGAGCAGTGAACCTCTATCTGATCACCTTTGTGCTGGCGACCTTTAATTTCGGCGCGGTGCAGAGCTTTGTGACCAACCTTGCCTATGGCTCCATTCTGGTCATTTCTCTTCTGCTGACGCTGATCATCCCCTTCATCACCCGTCACATCCGCAATTTCTCGCCGCTTCTGTATTTTGTGGCCCTCGGTGTGGTGGCGATGGGCATAATTTTGCATTCCACCAACGATATCGATCCAAGAGCGCGCAACAGGACACCAGCACCGACCCAGAGTGCTGAAACCACCATTGCGCCATTGGCTCCGATTGAAGCTGAGGCTTTGTATGTGGCGCCGCTGGAAGTCGCTACGCCAACCGCCAGCGACGAAGCCTTGCGCACCATGGCAATGCCGCTGGTGCTGTCCGTGCTGCTGCTCGTCTTCATTGCGGTTTTCGTAAGGATCGCCGTCACACAGTCCGACCGGCGGACGGTTGCCCCGGTTGTTGCAACGGTTGTCGCTGCGCTGGTGCTCTATATCGCGTTTGTCATGCAGGACACAGCCAAGATGCCCGCCACGAAACTTCCCAACTCTGAGTCTCCTGACACTCAGACGCCTGGTTCTCAGGCACCCAGCTTGCAAGGGGAGGATAGCCAATGACATCCATGTCAACCCAGCCGCGTCTGAGCTTGCCGGTGACCATCATAGGGCTGGCCATCGCCATCATTCTCACCGCCATCGGTGTGGTATTCGGCTTCATGCAGGACCTGTCCGTACAATTGATCATCCTGTCGGCCATCTCCACTATGGTGGCCTTCATGTGGGGCTGGCGCTTTGTCCTTGGCCAATTTGCCAACCACTCTGCCAAGGATGAACAGCAGGACGAAGAAGGCTCTATCAGTGAAGGCCGCAAGGTCTGGCTGCAATTCAGGGCTCCGCTCTATGGATTGCTGTTCCTGCTGGCGCTGTTTCTAATCTTGTCACTGACGGTCGAGAGCTTCTTTAACATCTGGAACATCGTTTCCTTTCTGATCATCCTGACCATCATCGTGCTGACCCGCACGCTTGGCCGCCATTTCGAGCAGAACAGGTCCGCCTTCATTGGCATCATGGTCCTGTGCGGTCTGTTTTCCATCGGCTCGATGAATATCGAGGGCTTCGCCTCGGGTGCCAACATCAAGGCGATGTTGCTCTTTGCCGCCTTCCTTGGCATCGCGTCGGTCGGACAGACTTTGGTGGCGTTGCTCGGTGGGCTTGATCTGTCGATCCCCTTCATCATTGGCGCGGCCAATGTGGGCCTTTTATATCTGATCAGCCTCGGGGTGCCGTCATGGCTGGCCGTGATCATTGTTTTGCTGACCGGCGCGATCCTTGGGGTCATCAACGGGCTGTTGAGCTTTCGTTTGCAGGGACAGGCACTGATCGTCACTTTGGGGACCGGCTTTGCCATCTCGGGCGGCATTCAGATCATCACCTCGATCGGTTCGGCCTATTCGGGCAATGTGTTTGGCCAAGTGCCTGCCTGGCTGTCCAATCTGGCCGCGATGAATGGCACCACCTTCGGTCTGCCATTCCCGCCTGTGATTGCCATCTGGGGGCTGGTGCTGATCCTGCTGACCGTCGGCATGAAATACACCGTGTATGGGCGATACCTGTATGCGCTGGGCGTCAATCGCACCTCCGCCAGCCGCGTCATGGTTTCAGAGCTTGGCTATTGGGTCACCATGTATGCCATTTCCGGTTTCTTTGCCGCGATGGCCGGGGCCTTGCTGTTGGGCTGGTCCGGTGGCGGCTTCATCGGCGTGGGCGATCAATATCTGTTCCTCACACTGGCGGCGGTCGTCGTGGGGGGAACGTCCCTTCTCGGCGGTCAGGGCAGCTATGGCTTCACCGTCATCGGGGTGCTTGTCTTGCAAGTTCTTTCATCCTTCCTGATTGGCATCGGTCTCGACTTCGAATGGCAGCAATTCATTTTCGGTCTGCTCATTCTGCCGATGGTCGCGCTCTATGCCCGCTCGCCGCATATCAGAACGCAAATCTAGGAAGATGGTTATGAGATATCTGTTTAATCGTCCAGGGAGGACATAACATGGCGGTTTTCGAAACGGCTGATATCACAGCGGTCAGTTATTCGACGGCGCTCTTGGGTCTAGTCGCAACAAGTGTTCTGCTTTTCATTGGGTCTGGTTGGGCGGATCGCAGCTGGAAATTGCCGGTCACCCTTTGCGGTATCGCAGCACTCGTCGGCGTTGGGGCCGTCTATGAGGCGAGGGAAGCCTGGATGGCGGCGCAAAAAGTACCCGTCGGCTATCATTATGTCGGCTGGGCGGTGTCCATGCCGCTGCAAATTCTGGCGCTCTATTTCTTTGCGGCGCGATCTGGGGAGCTCGGAGCAGGTCTGTTCTGGCGTCTGGCCATCGTGTCCAATCTCATGGTGTTTGTTCGCTATCTTGGCGAGGCAACATTGATGAATGCGACGCTGGCCTTTCTGATCGGACTAGTCCTCTGGCTCTACATTCTCGGAGAGCTGTTCTTTGGCCGCATGGATGAGACGGTCCGTGGTTCCTTGAGTGAGCCGGTCCAGCGGGGATATTTCTGGCTGCGACTGATCGTGACCGTCGGTTGGGCAGTTTATCCCCTGGGCAACTTCCTGACCTCTTTCAGCGGCTACGTCGATACCGGGGCGCTTTCTGTCACCTACAACATTGCCGATTTCTTGAACCGTATGGCTTTTGGCGCAGCCATTCTTGCGACTGCTTTGCTTGAGAGCAAGGAGACCGAAAATGCGTAAGCCGTCACTGCCACAATCCATCCATACCTCAATTTTTCAACATGAAGGGGAAGCCAAATGAAGGGTGCAGACTTCATCGCAATTATCATTTTGGCGGCGATCGTTATCGCGGTCTGCGCCTATCTCTTGCATTGGCTTTATCGCCGATCAACCAAGGACATTTCCTTTGTTCGCACGGGCTTTGGTGGTGAAAAGGTCGTAATGGGCGGGGGCGCCTTCGTCCTCCCGATCTTGCATGACATCACCGATGTCAACATGAACATGTTGCGGCTCGAAATCATCCGGGCAAGAGAGAAATCTCTCATCACCAAGGACCGGATGCGGGTCGAGTTGACGGTCGAATTCTATGTGCGTGTGGCACCCAATGAAGAGGCGGTTGCAACGGCCGCCCGCTCACTGGGCAATCGCACCATGCATGCCGAGCAGCTCAAGGATCTTGTTCAGGGCCGCTTCATCGATGCCATGGGGGGCGCTGCTGCGACCATGAGCCTTGAGGAAATTCATGAAAACCGTCAGGCCTTCGTCAAGGAAGTGCGCAGGGAAGTGGCTGAGAGTCTGGCCGTGGATGGGCTGGAACTGGAATCGGTCTCCCTCACGTCCCTCGATCAGGCTGATATCTCGCTGTTCGATCCGTCCAACACCTTTGACGCGCAAGGTCTGACGATCCTGACCGAACAGATCGAAAGCCGAAAGAAAAAGCGCAACGATATCGAGAAAGACTCGATGATTGCCATTCACTCCAAGAATCTGGAAGCGGAAAAACAGTCGTTGGAAATTCAACGTGATACCGAATATGCCCGGCTCGCCCACGAGGCAGAAGTGTCTGTTCAGCGCGCCCAGCGCAAGGCGGAAATTTCCAGTGAAAATGCGGCACGTCAGCGGGAAATCGAGGAAGTGCAGCTGCGCGAACGCGAAGCGGTCGAGCGTGCCCGGATCGCGATGGAACAACAGATCGAGATGGTCGAAATCAAACGCCAGGAAGCTCTTGCACTGGAAGAGCAGGCACGCGAAATCGCCGTTTCGACCAAGTCCAAGGAACGGTCCATGGCTCAGGCCGAGGCCGAAGAGGCAAGGGCAAAAATGGTCGAGGCTGCCGAACGCGTTCAAACCCTGCGCGATACCGAAATTGCCACCCGACAAAAGGCCATTGCCTTGCTGGAATCACAGAAACTTGCCGAAGCCGAGGCAGCCCGTATCAAGGTGCTGGCAGAGGCCGAGAAGGCTGCTGCTGAAGATCGCGCCAAGGCCGATGGCATTGCCGTGGCTGCAATGGCCGAGCGTTACAGAGTGGAAGCGGAAGGCAAGCGCGCCCTCAATGAAGCGGAAAATATGCGGTCCGATGCATCGCGCCGCAGTGGTCTGCACAAGTCTCTGGTCGAAAAACTGCCGGACATCATCCGCGAAAGTGTCAAGCCGATGGAGAAGATCGAAGGCATCAAGATCCTGCATGTCGATGGCCTGCCGGGCTTCTCCAGCACAGGTGGTGCTGGGACAGGCGGCGCAGGGGCACCCGATGGTGAAGGCGCGTCCCCACGGGAGGGCAATCTCGCCGATCAGGTGGTCTCATCCGCTCTGCGCTATCGATCTCAGGCGCCCTTTGTCGACCAGCTTCTGGGAGAAATCGGCTTGAATGCGGACAATGTGCATCGCACGCACACGCTGCAGGACCTCTCAAAGATTGTCTACACGGAGCCAAATGGTCCGTCGGATGCGCAAGACAAGGCCGCCAAGAGCCCCAAAGGGCCCAAGGACAAGCCGACGAGTGATCCCAAGCAGGTGAACTAGAGCAGCTTGAGCCGCGTGCGTCATCACGCCTTGAAGCAATGGGCATCCAATGCCTCTCCGGGTGACATTCAACCCCGGAGAGGGTAGGGAGTGAACGGAATGTTGAAGCTATCCATTACGGAACGCGATTTGTTGGTCCATGCCAACTGGGCCGTGCTCGGCCTTTGTGGGACTGCCTTTCTGCTGGAAGGCTTCGCGACCGACAGTTTCCTGCTTTCTCTGGTGGGGATCTGCGTGATTGTGGCCGGATTCATCGCACATATGGTGATCAATGCCATCGCCGGGACCGCCTTCTCATCGGGCGAGACTGCGCTGGGAATGGGTTTGTTCGGCATCGCGATCCTGGTATTCATTGCAGCCTGGCTTCAAGGGGCTTTGTCGATGTCCGACTATTGGTCCGGACTGGCTCTATTTGCCGTCCTCACTGTTGGTCTGCCGGTCTACATGGCCACCCGCTACGGTTTGAGAGGCGCGTTTTCCCATTTTCATAAAACACATGATCCGATGGGAAAGGCCGGGAAATGAGTGTTGCAACCCACATGATCTGGCTGCCTCTGCTGGTTCTGGCCTATGGCCTTATGATTCTGTATTGGGCGCGGATTGCGGTCAATGAGGGTGGCACACAAGATGGCTTCTTCTCCGCCGGGCATGCGTTGCCTGCATGGGTGGGTGCCTTGATGCTGGCAGGTGCAAGCCTGTTCATCTGGTTGCTGTTCGTGGGGACCGAGCAGATCGCCCAAAGCGGCTTCACCTTGCCGGTCTTGTTGCTGGCAGGGGTCATTGTGCCGTTGCCCGGTGTCATCTTCTTCAAGCGCAGCTGGTTCATTGCCGAGCGCATGCGCATCTCCTCACAGGCCGACATCTTCCGGCTTTATTATCAAAGTCCACTCTTGGTCTGTTTCTCTGTTGTCGTGGCGTTGCTTTTCGCTCTGGGATTTTGCGGATTGCAAGTGCGGTTTCTGGCCCATCTTGCAGAGGCTCTGACCGATGGTACAGTTTCGCAACTGGGCGCTTCGGTGTTCTTTGCTGCCATTCTGGTTGCCGGCGTCGGCATTGGTGGCATGCGGTCGATTGGCTATCTGGGCGTGCTCCAAACGGTACTGGCATCGTTGGCAGTCATTTTGCTGGCAGGCTTTTCTCTCGTCTATGTTGGCGGCTTTGAGGCCCTGAATGCCAAGCTCCTTGCCTATTCGCTGATCGAAGGCAATGGCCACTTTTTCGAAGTCGGCAAGGTCATTGACTTCACCGCCGGGCTGGGGCGAGGCGGGCCTGTCGCCGGGTCGCAAACCAGCCTTGCCAACCTGTCGCTGGCCTTCGCCTTGATGGGGTTTCAGGCGAGCCCTCTGGCCTTCAAACTGATCCTGTCCACGCGCAGTGCCAATGGCCTTGCAACGGGACAGACATGGGTGACTGCTGGCTTTATTGGCCTGCTTGTGGTCTTTGCAATCGGTCTGATCGGCGCTTCGGGACTGGTCGAGACGGATCTGCAGCTTCTGCCTATGTTGCGCGACATCATGGCTCAGTCACCATGGTTCGCAGCGGTGATCTTTCTGGGTCTGCTTGCCGGTGTTCAGTTGCTTGCAGGCCTGTCTTTGTTCGTGGCCGCGGAAGGTCTGATCCGGCATGTCTACAAGCCTTTTTTCCATTCAAGACTGACCAAGCGAGAAACCGTGATGCTGACGCGGGTCGCGATCGCCATTCTGGCGGTTTTGGCAATGATTTTGCAGAATATCGCACCCGTGACCCTGTCGGCGCTGGCCGCTTTGGCCCTGCCACTGTCCTTCCAGCTCTTCACACCGCTTCTGGGCGTGGTCTGGTTTGGCTGGATCACCCGACAGGCAGCGGTCGTCGGTGCGGCTTTCGGGGCCTTTGGCGTCATTCTGATGGAACCATTCGGCTATCAGATTTTGTCTTTCTTTGGACTGGAACTGCCGTGGGGGCGTTGGCCCTGGACCATCCATTCGGCCCTGTGGGGCATGGTGCTCAACGTGACTGCCGTCCTGATCATTTCCGCAATTACCAATCGCGATACGCTGGGGCGGGAAGCACGGGATGTGCGCGCCATGCTGGCCGGATTGGCCGATCATGGGGGGAGCCATCGTGCGCTCAAGTCAGCGGCATGGTCCCTGACGCTGATCTGGTTTTTCCTCAGTGTCGGTCCAGGGCTGATTTTTGGCAACAAAGCCTTTGTTGCGGGAGCGCCAGACCAACCCGTCTGGCTGCTCGGCATGCCATCCCTGTGGGCTTGGACGCTGGGCAGCTGGATCTGTGGCGTCGGTCTGGTCTGGTTTCTTGCCTACAAATTGGAGATGGCGAGCCCGCTGAAGGTGACCATTGCCGCTTATAAGCCGGTTGAACGTCTCAGACAGGATCAATCTGACAGGGAAGCAGAAAGGCTGCGTGCCTTGGTCATCGCCGGGGCCATCGCCTTTGGTCTGGCTGTGTTGACCGCCTTCAGTTTCGGGTCTTGAGCGTGAGAAATTTCTGGGAGGAGAAGAGTATGGATCCATTTATTTTCAATACGTCGCGATCAATTCGGTTCGGCGTTGGGCTGGTCGCCCAACTCGGAGAGATTGTAAAGGCGGAGGTGGGGGACCGGATCATGGTCGTGACCGATCCGGGCATGATCGCCACCGGTCTGGTGGACCAGGCCCTCAAAGCGCTCGAGGCAGCAGGGGTCGCGGTTGAACTCTTCTCGGACGTGGAAGCCGATCCGCCTGAGGCTATCGTTCTCGCAGCCGCCGATCAGGCGAGAGAAAGCGATGTTGATGGCATCCTTGGTTTTGGCGGTGGATCATCTCTTGATGTGGCCAAACTGGTTGCCTTGTTGGCCAGAAGCGGCGAAACCCTCAAGGATGTCTATGGCGTTGGCAATGCCAAGGGACCGCGGTTGCCGCTCATTCTTGTGCCGACAACGGCTGGCACAGGCTCTGAAGTGACTCCCATTTCCATTGTCACCACCGGCACCAACGAGAAAATGGGGGTCGTCTCACCGGTCATTTTGCCCGATATCGCTCTGCTCGACCCCGCGCTAACCTATGGACTGCCGCCTCACATCACGGCGGCGACGGGCATTGACGCTATGGTCCATGCGATCGAAGCTTATGCTTCGGCCAGTGCCAACAACAATCCGGTCTCGCGGATGTTGGCGACACAGGCTCTTTCCCTTATGGGACCGTCCGTGTTGCAGGCCGTGCAGAATGGAAGCGACAAGGAAGCGCGCGGCAACATGTTGCTCGGGTCCATGCTGGCGGGACAGGCCTTTGCCAACTCACCGGTGGCCGCGGTCCATGCGTTGGCCTATCCACTCGGTGGCCATTTCCATATTCCGCACGGATTGTCCAATGCGCTCGTGCTGCCGCATGTGCTCCGCTTCAATATTGTCACATCCCACGAACCCTATGCGCAGCTGGCACCTTTCGCCTTTCCTGAACTCGCCCGTCTGGAAGGGCAGGAACGCGCCGCCGCCTTCTGTGATCGCTTGGCCGAGCTGGCGGTCGAATGCGGACTGCAACCCAATCTGAGGGCCATGAATGTGCCGGAGGACATGCTGCCAAAGCTTGCCTCGGACGCAATGAACCAGACACGCCTTCTCGTCAACAATCCTCGCCCGGTGGAAGAAGCGGACGCACTCGCCATCTATCAGGCTGCATTTTAAATGACATCAGAAAGGATGGGATGCCATGTTGGAGCTTTCCGATCAGAGCCTGTTGGAACACCGCGCCTTTCTTGGGGGGGAGTGGGTCTCAACCGGCAAAACCTTTTGCGTAACGAACCCTGCGACCGGAGAAACCATCGCCGAAGTGGCGGATCTATCTGCGCAAGATGTGAAAAAAGCCATCGATGCGGCCTATGAGGCGCAAAAGGCTTGGCGATCAAAAACCGCCAAGGAACGCTGTGCAATCCTGTTGCGTTGGAACGATTTGCTGCTGGAGCATCAGGATGATCTGGCCAAAATCTTGACCGCCGAAATGGGCAAACCTCTCGCTGAAGCCAAGGGCGAAATTGCTTACGGGGCATCCTTCATTCAGTGGTTCGCAGAGGAGGGGCGCCGGGTCTATGGCGATGTCATTCCGGGTCATCAGGAAGACAAGCGTATCGTCGTGATCAAACAGCCCATTGGCGTTGTCGGATCCATCACCCCTTGGAATTTCCCAAATGCAATGATCTCCCGCAAGGTGGCACCTGCCTTGGCGTCGGGTTGCTCCTTTGTGGGCCGACCGGCGGAAAAGACCCCCTTGTCTGCCCTTGCCATGGCGGTACTGGCCGAACGGGCAGGGGTCCCCAAGGGGGTGCTGTCGATTGTCACCAGCTCGGATTCCAAGGGCGTTGGGCTTGAACTCTGCACCAATCCCAAGGTGCGCAAACTCACCTTCACCGGCTCAACCCAGGTTGGGCGCATACTCATGCAACAATGCGCCCATGACATCAAGAAACTGTCTCTGGAACTGGGCGGCAATGCGCCATTTCTGGTCTTTGATGATGCCGATCTCGACAGCGCGGTCGAGGGGGCAATGATCGCCAAATATCGCAATTCCGGTCAAACATGCGTGTGCGCCAACCGCATCTATGTCCAAAGCGGCGTGGCCGAGGCCTTTACACAGAAGCTGGCCACCGCCATCAGCAAGCTCAAGGTCGGCAACGGCATGCAGGAGGGCGTCACCATCGGTCCGCTGATCGATGAGGCCGGGCTTGGGAAGGTTGAAGACCATATTGCCGACGCGGTGTCGAAAGGGGCCAAGGTCAAGATCGGTGGCAAGCGATCCACGCTTGGCGGCACCTTTTTCGAGCCGACCCTGTTGTCCGGGGTCAGTGCGGGCATGAAAGTGCTGTCCGAAGAGACATTCGGACCCGTCGCCCCGGTGATCACGTTCGAGACCGTGGACGAAGCAATAGAGCTTGCCAACGACACTGAATTCGGATTGGCCGCTTATTTTTATGCGCGGGACATTTCCACCGTCTGGCGGGTCGCAGAAGAGTTGGAAAGTGGCATGGTGGGCATCAATACCGGCCTCGTTTCCACCGCAGAGGCACCCTTTGGTGGTGTCAAGTCTTCCGGTCTTGGTCGCGAGGGTTCCAAATATGGCATAGAGGACTTTCTGGAACAGAAATATCTCTGTTACAGCGTCTAAAAACAGCAGGGACAGATCGGCCACTCGGCTGATCTGTCACGCTTTTCTTTGAGGCAATTGTCAGCTGGCGAAGAGCCGCTTGCGACGGGGGCAAAACGAGCTTTGATGAAACAATATTGCACCGCATTACGCCGCTTCGAGGCCTAACCTGCAGATTCTCTTGCCTTGCAGGATACATCTGTTTCCTATATGTTCTTGTCGTCAAATCTAAGCTCGGATGAAGTGAATTACCAATGCGCCAATCGCTGAGAGTCAAAGCAATCGGAATCTGCGACGACAAGATTGCCAAGAAAGGCGAGACGGTCGGTCTTTCTTTCTACGCGTTCTTTGCGAACAAAAATGATGATCCAGAGCTGCTCATGGAAGCAGCCGAATGGTGGATCAAGACCCATGAACTTGATCATTTCGAGAAGGCGACAAAGATCCGCGACATGATCCGTTCGGGCGCTTGAGCAACGTCAACAAGGTCCGCACAGTGTGATTTCACTGCCTGGTTATGCTGCGTTGTGCGTTAATGTCCGCAGTCGAGGAACGCACTGCAAGATCAGATCCTGACTCGCATGGAAGCTTGGAGCCAAGTTTGCAAATCACAACCACGATAAACCGTTTTCAATTTGTGACGAGATGTTGCAGATCACGAATTGCCTTTCCTGTCCATCAAGATCCATAAGGCATCCTTATCCTTGAGAAAGTGGAGAGGTGTGGGTGGGCTATCTTGATATCAAGAAAAGATATGAGGATTTGGCGGAGTGACGCACCTGCACACGATCGAACTGCAAGTGAACAGACTCTGCCAATACTCTGCCGTAAATTTTGACAACTGTCTGTTTGGTCTCGCATCGTTCTGCAATCGTCTGCAAGAACTTACATATGCAAAGAGCAGCCAAACAGTTTGAAACTGGCTGTTTTCTAGTAATTTTTGTGGGAAGAGAATGGTGCTGCAAGAGAGAATTGAACTCTCGACCTCTCCCTTACCAAGGGAGTGCTCTACCACTGAGCTACTGCAGCATTCTTTGGTGTTTTGGGCATCGGAAAGTGTCTCCCGATGCGGGCGGTTTTTTGCATACCGAATTTGATTATGCAAGCACCATTTTGAAAAAAGCGGTGAATTTCGTCTGAACTGTGAAAATCCTGCCATGAAAGGGGGATGCCTGTTGATGAAGCGTCTCAGAATGCACAGCACCAAATGAAAGCTGCGATCAAGCTTCGCCGTGGATGCAATTCTGGCAGCACTAACCAATTTCCCTAAAAATGCCACAGATAGCCCAGAAATCTCCATATTCTGGTCTTTCTTGTCGGTTGCATTTGGTATAGAGCAAGGTCCAAGAGATTGACTCGTCGGTTCCGCCACCAAACGGAACAAGGCGAAAAAGATAATCGAAATTGATTTGAAGACGATGTCCAACGCTGATCACACCAAAGACGAAACCGAATCCTCTGACTCGGCCGACCGCAATGGCAAGGCGTCCGATGATCGGCAGGCTCGTCTGTCGAAGGCGCTGCGGGACAATCTGCGCCGCCGCAAGGCACAGGTCAGGGCACGCAAGGCACAAGATAATGCGGGCGACACCTCGTTGGGGCAAAATGCCCCATCCGGCGACGATCCATCCCGTCAAGATTCTTGAGCCGAGTGGATTGCCTAGCGGACGGAACCAGAATCAATAAAAGCGGGAACCCGCAACAGGGCTCCGGACATGAAGCCGGGCACAGAACAATGTCAGCCGAGGCTGGCTGACAAGGGAAAGAGAGAGACATGGACGCAATTCGTATTGTAGGTGGTGCCCAGCTGAATGGTGTGATCCCGATCTCTGGAGCAAAGAATGCAGCTCTGCCATTGATGATCGCATCCTTGCTGACGGATGAGGAACTGATTCTGGAAAATCTGCCGCGCTTGCGCGATGTGCAACAGCTTCAGCAGATCCTCTCCAACCATGGCGTCAGCTACATGATTGAAGGCAAGCGTCCGGGACAGGATTCCATGGCCGGTCAGGTGGTCCACCTGCAAGCCAAGGAAATTATCGACACCCGTGCCCCCTATGATCTGGTGTCAAAAATGCGTGCCAGCTTCTGGGTGATCGGACCGTTGCTTGCCCGCATGGGCCAGTGCGAGGTTTCGCTGCCCGGTGGTTGTGCCATCGGGACACGGCCTGTTGATTTCTTCATTGACGGCCTCAGAGCCATGGGTGCCGAGATCGATATCGACAAGGGGTATGTGGTTGCCAATGCACCGGATGGCCTGAAGGGGGGTGAATACACCTTCCCGCGCATTTCCGTTGGTGCAACCCATGTGCTGATCATGGCGGCCAGCCTTGCCAAAGGCACGATGGTGCTGAAAAACGCTGCCCGTGAGCCGGAAGTGGTGGATTTGGCCAACTGCCTGATCGCCATGGGGGCCAAGATCTCTGGCGCCGGCACCGACACCATCACCATCGAAGGGGTCGAGAAACTGCATGGCGCGCGCCATTCGGTTCTGCCGGACCGCATCGAGACCGGCACCTATGCGATGGCCGTTGCCATGACCGGCGGCGATGTGATGCTTCAAGGGGCGCGTGCCGATCTGCTGCAGGCCGCTCTCGACATTCTGGCCGAGACCGGCACCAAGATCGAACCATCCAGCGAAGGCATTCGCGTCTCCCGCAACGGCACCGCCTTGAAAGCCGTGAATGCAACGACGGATCCGTTTCCCGGCTTCCCGACCGATCTACAGGCCCAGTTCATGGCGCTGATGACCATGGCCGAAGGCACCTCGACCATCACCGAGACCATCTTCGAGAACCGCTTCATGCATGTGCAGGAACTGGCCCGTCTGGGCGCGAAAATCTCTCTCGATGGCCAGAAGGCGCATGTCACGGGCGTTGACAAGCTGACCGGGGCGCAGGTGATGGCAACCGACCTTCGCGCGTCTGTTTCGTTGGTGATTGCCGGTCTGGTGGCCGATGGGGAAACCAAGGTCAACCGGGTCTATCACCTTGATCGTGGATTCGAGCGCCTCGAAGACAAGCTGGCTGCCTGTGGCGCAACAGTGGAGCGTATTTCGGCCTGATCGGTCCATAAGGGATCGCCTTCACGGGCAAACTCTTGTTTTCCCGGCGTGATCTTCCTATTTGTGGGAAGTGATACATAAGCCCACGCCCACCATGTGCGCCTTCAAGGAGTGAATGATGTCGATGCTCAAACTTGCCGCTCTTGATGCAGAAGACCTTCAGGTCGTCTCAAGTCAAATTCAGGATGCTGTTGTGCGCGTCGGTGATATTCACTGGTTGCGATCAGAAAACCGTCTTGTGGTCCGCATGAACCGCTTTGCCTGGGAAGAGGCCGTTACCCAAAAACGTCGGATATTCGGTCCCAAGCCGACCTACGAACGCCATGAGGCCGTGCTGCACTTCGACCGGGTCTCTTCCGTTCAAGGCCGCAACATTCGCACAGGTGCACAAGATGCTGTGCTCAACCTGCTCTCCGCAAACTTCGAGCCGCAAGGGGAGGGGCCGGACGGCATCATCTCCCTGATCTTTGCTGGCGATGCCGAATTGCGGCTCAGCGTTGAATGTATCGAAGCCCAGTTGGCCGATACCGGAGCCGCTTGGGAAACAGAGAATCTCCCAGAGCACGAAGCCGCCGAAAGCTTCGAGAAACAGATGGCCAGCAAAGGCTGATCAAGCGCGAATGATCGGACCCATCAGCGGCCTCGTTGAGCCGCTCAAACAAAAAAGCGGGGCATGTATCGCGCCCCGCTGATCAACAATTCCCTGCCTAAAGACATCTTTGCATCAATAGACTTTGGCTTTCTCGCGGATGCTTTGCTCCAGCGCCGCATAGGCCCAGCTGTCGCGTCCGCCACGTTGTTCAATTTCGAACAATTGCTGTCGCGCAGCGCTCATTTTTCCTTCGGAAACCAGCCCCTGTCCCATATAGGAACGAGCGAGGGTGTAGTCAGGATCAAGCTTGATCGCGGCTTTGTAATAATCCATGGCGCGATCAAAATGGCCAAGTTTGCGGTGAATGAAGCCTTTATAGTTGAGCATCCGTGGATCATTCGGATTGGCCGCTGCCGCAATCACCTCCAATGCCCAGTCATAATGACCGGCATAGGCAATCTCGCGCACCGCATCATACAATTGATCATCGCTGAAAATCTTCGAGCTTGGTTTGCTGCATTTGCCTGTGTCGGGGTTGAACACTTCCCCCTTCTCGCAGTCTTTGGTCGTCGGGGTCGGCTTCGGCGGGGCACTGGTGTCAGACCCGACCGCCAATGCGGCGCTGCCTGACGCAAGAGCGAACCCGGCGGCAAGGGCTGTTGCAAGAATGGTTTGTTTCATCATCGTTCCTCATTATGGGTGAAGGCAATATTCTTGTTTGGTTATGGGCTTTATACGCAAGCCAACCCGATCAGGGTCAGTATGAAAACACTATCTTCCGATTTTGGCCGCTCTGAGGCCGACATTCGCTTAATAGTTCCGACCATCAGGGCAGGCAGACAACATGGCATCAATGGCGTTGGAAGAGCCCCTGAGATGCAGATCGAGCTTTGAGACCGAAGCATTGAGCATCGCCCGGTTGCCCTGTCGCAAGGCATCCAGCAACCCGTCATAGCGATCAAACAGCACCGACAGCATCGGGCCTTCCATTTCCCCGGTGGAAAGGGTGCCTGGATTGGGAAAGAAAGAAGTCTGTTGCTTTCGGATGACTGAGAAAAGAGCCGGGACCTTATCACTTTCCTTGAAGCCTCCCGGATCAATGGCAAATCGTGCCTCGACTGCCCCGACATCGCTCTGGCATTCCAGCATCAACAGGGCTTCGTCCCGGGTGCAGGTTTCATAGCGCGCCACGCCACCTTGCTCGGCGGCACCTCCAGACCAAAGATACCCACCCTTGCATGGGCCGACCACGTTTTTGGTGGATCGATAGGGTCCTGTCCGCTCGCGTGCCCTTTGTACTTGACTGGATGTTTTGCCGGCAATGTCCATCGGCTTGTCGCCATGGCGCGTCGCTGCGATTGGTTGCCTGAGGCCTGAAACGGGGTCATCTTTCAGGGTCACATCGCCTGCCAGAATAGTGGCAATGGTCTTCAGATCGCCTGCTGGCTCGCGCCGCAAGATACTCCATTCACAGCCACCAGACCCACAATAATCAATATCCTCAATATGCAGGATAATCTCATCCACCTTGTCGTTGGGCAGATCGAGATCCATTTGCCAGATATGGACCGTTGGATCTCCCATATAGGTTTCCTGCAAAAAGGCCTTGAGGCCAGGCACAGCATCCACCGCCACTTTGTCTGCCTCTGGCGGGGTGGTCATCCCGACGGAAGGCGTCAGAAATGCAAGGCAAAAGAGACTGGCAATCTGGCACAAACTGGAACGGGGAAACGGCATTTTGGCATTCTCCAAACAAAATTAGCTTGTATGTTCAAGGCGCTAACTGTGACAGAAATATCGACTGGATGCCAGCCTTGCAACAGGAACCTCTGCATGTCCCGCGTGAACAGCCATGGAAAAGTCGTGGTCGCTCCTGAATTACGGGCTACCCCTCTTGCGTGCTTGGCCGGAAACTCCCATAAAGACTGCCGAAAAACACCAAAGATGCGAACAGTGTAAGGACACCCCGAAATGGCCATTCGCCTTGATGCTTCCGACGCCGGTTTCGATGCCGCCTTTGCAGATCTTCTGACCATGAAGCGGGAAGTCTCCGAAGATGTCGACGCTATCGTGCGCGACATCATCGAGGATGTGAAGGCCCGCGGTGACGAGGCCTTGTTCGACTATACCGCCAAATTCGATCGCTTTGATGCGCGCCCCGCAGGCTTGCGGATCAGCGAGGCCGAAATCGACGCAGCTGTCGCCAAGGTCGATGCCGACACCATGGCCGCGCTGGAGTTGGCCCGCGATCGGATCCAGTCCCACCATGCCCGTCAGATGCCAAAGGACGACATGTATGAGGATGCCTTGGGCGTCAAGCTCGGCTCCCGCTGGACGGCAATCGAGGCAGTTGGTCTTTACGTGCCCGGCGGTCTGGCGGCCTATCCGTCATCGGTGCTGATGAATGCGGTGCCTGCCAAGGTCGCTGGCGTCAAGCGTCTGGTGATGGTGGTGCCAACCCCGGACGATGTGCTCAACCCACTGGTTCTGGCCGCAGCCCGGCTGGCTGGCGTCGATGAGGTCTATCGCGTCGGTGGCGCGCAAGCCGTTGCCGCTCTGGCCTATGGCACGGAAACAATCGCGCCGGTCTACAAGATTGTCGGCCCCGGCAATGCCTTCGTGGCCGCAGCCAAGCGTCGGGTCTTCGGTCTGGTGGGTATCGACATGATTGCAGGCCCGTCGGAAGTGCTCATTCTGGCTGACAAGAACAATGACCCCGATTGGCTTGCCGTCGATCTGATGGCGCAGGCTGAGCATGACAAAGCGGCGCAAGCGATCCTCATCACCGACGATGCGGCTCTGGCCGACGCAACAGAGAAAGCTGTCGAGCGTCTGCTTGAAACCTTGCCAAAGGCCGAGATTGCCGGTGCCAGCTGGGCCGATTATGGCGCCGTCATCACCGTGTCCGACTGGGAAACCGGCCTTGCATTGTCCAATCGCATTGCTCCGGAGCATCTCGAGCTGGCTTTGGATGATGCAGCTTCTATGGTCGACAAGGTGCACAATGCCGGTGCGATCTTTGTGGGCCACTTCACCCCTGAAGCGGTGGGCGACTATGTCGGTGGCTCCAACCATGTTCTGCCAACGGCCCGTTCGGCGCGCTTCTCCTCCGGCCTGTCGACGCTCGACTTCGTCAAGCGCACTTCTGTGCTTGAATGCAACGCGATGAACTTGCGTGAGATTGGCCCCGCCGCCGTGACCCTGGCCCGCCAGGAGGGACTGGAAGCCCATGCCCGCTCGGTTGCCAAGCGATTGAACATGGCCTGAAGATAAGATGCTGCGGTCTGACACGCCCCGGGGGAGGGGATTTGACTTACCCCCACAAAGCGGGCACAAGGCTGGAATGGGTTGGAAAGAGTCAAAGATGGTGAGGCATGGCTGAAACGAAGGGGACCGATGCGGTCGAGGAGACCGAAAGCGCGATCGCGGCCAACAAGCCCGACAGTGAAGCAAGCGATCACAGCGATGGCTGCTTTCGGCTTAGCGCCGTCCAACTTGACCCGCAGTCCATCCAGCCAGCCAACGCTGAAACCGAACATGAGCGCTCCGTTGCGATCTATGATCTGGTAGAGGAAAACAGCTTTCAGCCCGTCGGACACGACGAGGGCGGTCCCTATCGCCTCGATCTGTCGATGATTGAGCGCAAGTTGGTGCTCGACATCAAACGCGAGAACGGAGAGCAGATCGCCACCCACATTCTGTCTCTGACCCCCTTTCGTCGCATCATCAAGGACTATTTCCTGATCTGCGATAGCTATTACGAGGCCATCAAAACCGCCACCCCAAGCCGCATAGAAGCCATCGATATGGGTCGGCGCGGGCTGCATAATGAAGGTTCGCAAATCCTCCAGTCGCGGCTGGAGGGAAAGATCATCACCGATTTCCCAACCGCGCGCCGTCTGTTTACGTTGATTTGCGCACTGCATTGGCGAGGCTGAGGGATGGTCGACTACACTGCGGGTTTTGATGAACGTCCCGCCTCTGTCCTGTTTGCCTGCGGTATGAATGCCATCCGCTCGCCCATTGCGGAAGCACTGGCCAACCACCTTTTTCCCGGTGCCTTCTATGTGCGTTCGGTCGGCGTGCGCTGTGGCAAGCCAGATCCGTTTGCTGCTGCGGTGATGGAGGAAATCGGCCTGGACATTTCCGAACATGAGCCTGCCACCTTCGATGACATGGAAGACAGCTATTTCGACCTCATCATTTCGCTGGCACCCGAAGCGCATCACAAGTCGCTTGAATGGAGCCGGGGGCACGCGGTGGAGACGGAATATTGGCCGACGATGGACCCGGCCCTTGCCAACGGCTCACGCGAGCAGATCATGGATGCCTATCGCGCTGTCCGTGACGGTTTGATGGTCAAATTGAAGGACCGATTCGAGTGGATCTCGCCAGCGGGCGGCTAACCTCTGTATTTTTGCTTGCGGGCAGACGCCTTGATTGGCCAATCAGATGCAGTCAAAAGCCTGCAATTCGACTCTATACTGCAAGATTCCGCGTCGGGGATTGAACTTAATCTTGCTTTCGACTAGATTGCCGACAATCTCAAAGACGATACAGGGTTTTTGGATCGACAACCTTTGATCGATCAGCCTGTCGCCGGTTGCCGTTGATGCCTGATTGGAGCGTCTGCGGACGAGGGCGGGGCCGTTGGGTCTTGGAGGGTGCCGGCCGGGTGCATCAAGAGGCTGCTCCCGGTTGACTGGCAACCCGAAGGCGATCTGAAACAACCCTGAAAACCAACCTTAAAGGACATATAGGACGCTTATGGCGAAAGAAGAAGTACTGGAATTCCCTGGTGTTGTCACTGAACTGCTGCCAAATGCCACATTCCGTGTAAAGCTTGAAAATGACCACGAAATCGTTGCCCACACGGCTGGCCGTATGCGCAAGAATCGCATCCGCGTGCTTGCTGGTGACAAGGTTCAGGTCGAGATGACCCCATACGATTTGACCAAGGGTCGTATCACCTACCGGTTCAAATAACACCCGTCATGTGTCGGGACCGAGAATAGGGCAGGTGGATGCACCTGCTCTCTCATGCTGCCCCAACTTGCCTGCGTGAGGCTGCGCTCCGACTGGACCAGACTATTGCCAGACGTTTGCCAACACCTGATTGCGTGGGCGTGACCGAGTTTCATCAGTAAAGCATAGCGACATGTCCGATTCCTATCGTCTCATCCTGGCGTCTGCGTCACCGCGCCGCTTGCAGCTGCTCCAGCAAATCGGTATCGAACCGGTCGCCCTCAAGCCCGCCGATCTCGATGAAACACCCCTGAAGAATGAACAGCCCCGCGCTCTGGCCCGTCGCCTGAGCGAGGAAAAGGCTGCGGCCATTCATCAGATCTACAAGGATGACGCCCATCTGGGCGGCAGCTTCATTCTCGCCGCTGACACGGTCGTCGCCGTCGGGCGTCGCAGTTTGCCAAAGACCGAGCTGGCCGAAGAAGCGATCCAGTGCCTGACGCTTTTGTCTGGTCGCACGCACAAGGTTTTCACCGGGGTCAGTCTTGTCACCCCGAAAGGCAAGACCCGCACCAAGGTGGTCGAAACGCGCATCCGCTTCAAGCGCCTGACCAACGACATCGACCCTTATGTGGCGTCTGGCGAATGGCGCGGTAAGGCCGGGGGTTATGCCATCCAGGGCATTGCCGGAGCCTTTGTGGTCAATCTGGTTGGCTCATACAGCTCTGTTGTCGGGCTGCCCTTGCATGAGACCTCCAACCTGTTGCTCGGTGAGGGCTATCCGCTGCGCCTTAAATGGCTTGGTGGCGTGCGATAAAATGCATCGCTGTGCCAAAATGGACTGAAATCATGACCAACAGCCCCAAGGACGAAGCCAAACCAGCCGTTGCCAAGGTGACCGGTTTGCGACGCGCCCGTCCCTGTCCAATCTGTGACAAACCATCCACCAAGGCGGCCTATCCCTTCTGCTCCCCTCGTTGCAAGGATGTCGACCTCAGTCGCTGGTTTAGCGGCTCCTATGCCATCGCCGCGACAGAAGAAGACGCGCCAGATGACGAAGATTTCAATGTCTGAAATCAGCACGCACGGCCTTGATGCAAAGAGTGCCTGTGCGCCTCTCCGCAGCGAAAGGTCATTTCCTTCAAGCAGATAGAACCCGGTCTCCGGTCCTGTGTCTCTTGTAATTGAAGCTCATATGCATGGATTGAAATCCAGTCGGGGATAAAATCACCTTCCCCCTGTAGAAAAGCGAAAAGCACACTGGACAGGGCAATATGAACCTTCTATAACGCCCAAACAAATTGCACGGGGCACTGCCCCGCTGGCCCCGCCAGAACGCGTCAGACGCCTTTGCATGTGCCCGGATAGCTCAGTTGGTAGAGCAGCGGATTGAAAATCCGCGTGTCGGTGGTTCGAATCCGCCTCCGGGCACCATTTATC
The DNA here is from genome assembly GCF_003324485.1 of Cohaesibacter intestini. Classification (NCBI taxonomy): domain Bacteria; kingdom Pseudomonadati; phylum Pseudomonadota; class Alphaproteobacteria; order Hyphomicrobiales; family Cohaesibacteraceae; genus Cohaesibacter; species Cohaesibacter intestini. The sequence goes on from NZ_QODK01000008.1 coordinate 143,886, forward strand.
CTTAAAAAACCGCAGAAACCCTAGTGTTTTCGAAGTGCAGCTAGTACCAAGTTGGTGCTTTTTGTACCAATTCTTGTACCAGTTTTTCGTGTGGATATGGTGCTGGAAGCCGTCGACCAGTGGCTCCATCTCTGCCTTGACCGCTTCAAGTGCCGCATTGTCTTCTTCGAGAATGCCGACCTGATCGTGCATCTCTTCGATCACGAACTGTTTCCGGGTTACATCTTGGGTCAGAGCGGCCTTCTCTTCGGTCAATCGGCCCACCTTGGCTTGAAGACCTTCGAGAACCTTCTGGGTCATCTCTTCCATCGACATCTCACCAGTGACGACCTGCTCTTCGCCCTTCACATACATACCGTCCTTGCGGATCGCTGGGAGAACATCACGGGTCACCCAGTCTTGGAAGGCTTTGGCTTCAGGTTTGTCTGAGCGCATGACGAGTTTGTAGAGGCCACTCTCGGAGACGATGAGAGGTTTGGGACCGCGCCCAATCCCTATAACAGATTTAGCTTTTTATGATTTTCCTATTGATTTCAAGGTACTGTAAGGGTTCTGCAATCCAAGTGCGTCACAGATATCCTTAGCCACGAACCAAGGTTCCTCTTTGATGAGCAGCGCACGGATGCTGATCGAGACCTTGTTGTTTGGCTCAAAGTTGAACGTGGTGATTTCCGGGGTGAAGGTGTCGGTGGATTGTAAGCGTTGCGACCTGTTCTTCACCTTTGATATACATGCCGTACTTGTGGATCGCTGTGTTTCAGGAGAGTATCGCGGGTCATGGGACCTCAATCGGCCAATTGAGACATGGGTACGCAGCAGATGCTTACCCACCTTTTCTTTCTCCAAGTGTCATCCGATTACATTTGAAAATTCCTTCGGTACCCTACGATTCTGAATAGTAGGTAGTGTCTGTTTCTCGTTTAGCCCCCAAGCAGATTTGGGGTATCGGAGCGAGACATCCCTGAAACAGAAGCAGTGTGTCAGCGAAATCAATCGTGATCTTTTCATCCCAACCTTACTTTGAGTTAGTTTGGAAACTTTATCGATATCCAAAGATGCTGGTTGGTGCTGGCGCATTCCATGTTGCGTTCAAGGCAACTTGAGTTTTTGGTCGAAATCAAGGCTGTTTTTGGAGATGATCGAGTAAGACGGTACTCTCACATCCCTGAAAAGATCCCGGTTTTCAGAGCGCATGACCAACTTGAGGAAGCCACTTTTCAAGATGATGGAGTAGAAAAGAGCTCGAACTCCAACGAGCAGACCGTTGCAGTCAGAACGGTGCAGAGTTTTCTTCTCATCACTATCGAGGATTTGAAGGTATCGCCCGGTTCCTACTTCCCAACGGAAGCCCTTGCGCCTTGCAGACATCGGTGCTGACGAACCAACGGTCAATCTGCTTATCCGCGAAGTGACCATTCGGATGTCGTGAGCTACGCTTGCTGTCCGGGTTTTGACAGTGCTGAGTGAGAGGTTTCTGTTCCATAAAAGGTAAACTTTTAGAGTTCAGTGATGATATCGACTTAGCGGGCTTTTCGAGACAATCAACCTTGGTGCTCCAATGTCAGCTTGTGAGAAAACATCAAGCATCTTCATCGCTGCACTGCGGTGGCGATATATCGAGTAACTGCCTAATGTCCTCTATTTTCATCTTACCATCTCCCCAAAAGGTAGCGCCATTTGGTGAAATATATCAAAAATTGTATTACTTTCCATAAATAGGAATGTCCTTCGTTTTAAATTGGAGATAACGAATTGCAGGATCTTGCAGCAGCGGTTCCAGATGTAGAACTGCTTTTGGAAATGCAACCAGAAGAGCTTGGAGCAAAGTTGCTTTTTCTTTTCCGGCAGCGCCTCGAAGGTAGAGAACGATTTGTGCGGCTTGGTAATTGCCTCAGTGAAGTCACAAGAAGGGATAACAATAACCAAACACCCTATCCAGCAGAGCACACTGATCTCATAAAGGTCGCAATTACGGAGGCATGGTCTTGGCTACAAGCTCAGGGAATGCTTATCCCCGCAACTGATGGGAATGGAGAAAACGGGTTCTGCATTCTAAGCCGTAGAGCCAACAGTTTTGAAGATGAGGCCGAGTTTGCGCGTCACACCGTATCTCGCCTTTTGCCAAAAGAGATCCTTCACCCTAGAATGGCAGATAGAGTTTGGTCTGCATTCGTTCGAGGGGAGTTCGATGTCGCAGTATTTCAGGCGACAAAAAGCATTGAAGTCTTCGTTCGTGAAGCCGGGAACCATGGGAATGAGCTTATTGGCATGAAGCTCATGCAAGAAGCTTTTAAACCAGATGGGGGAACTCTTACCGACGAGGATGCAGAGGCGGGAGAGCGGGAAGCTCGAATGCAGTTGTTCCGTGGTACAATCGGATCTTACAAGAATCCAAACTCCCATCGTGACGTAGACATGAATGATCCGATGGAAGCGCTAGAAGTGATTTTCCTAGCGAACCATCTAATGAAAATCATTGAGGCCAGAATTGCTGAGCAGGAAGAGAGTTAGTTGTGGTAGTGACCGAGTTTCTGGATTGGTGCAAAGAGTGAGGTGAAAGGCATCAAACATGAGCAGACCTTCATAAAGAATGCACCATCTGTCAATTTAGGGCTAAAACTGATCTTTCAGCGGCTCCCTTGACTCAGTCTCTTCGAGATCAAAAAATGTGGTGGGAGGGATGGAGACAAAAAGATCCTCATAGCCCACCACCACCACCTCAAAGACCCTCAATGGCGCAGGAAGGGAGCGCAGAGACGATGACCTTCAGGGACACTCCAAGTTCACTCAGGGTGCCTTCTTCAGCGCTCAACCTTCCCAACCACCACTGACGAGCATGAACAGCAGCAAAGACACCAGACACCCTTACCAGTGTCTCGCGGTCACGCTCAGTCGCTCACTTGAAGACCAGCCAAGGAAAGCATCTGGTCCGTCTGTGAGTTCTTGTTGTCATTGTCATTGTCATTGAATTTGTCTGGCTGGATTGTCGTTGGAGGGGTGGGTCTCCAAGAAACACTGTAAGATAACCCATTAAGAGAGACCCAAAGTGATCTTACGTCAATAATCGAGAAGACACCGCGAGGTAACCCGCGATGCCTTGAGTTGATGTTGAGATGATAGGCGTCAGCCCACCACTTCCTTGATCAAATACGACCTTGAACCTCTTCCCTTGCCGTCTACCCTGTAGGTCACTCCAAGATCTTGAAGTTTCCGATAGAATGGACTATCCGTCTGCCTCAGTTGCCTCCTCAGGAAGTCGGTGGCGTGAGTGTTCAAGCCCAGATCAGTTGCCACCTCAGAGATTGCCTTCTCACCCGGCATCATCCCGCTTGCGTAAGACAGCAAAGCTTCCCTGTAAGCTGACTTCTTGGGAGCCTTCTTTGCATGTTGATAGTCCCACTGTGTTTGTTTGATGTTCGGCATGTGGTCCTTGATGCATTTCAGAATGCCTTTGCCTGTCTTGTCAGAAGGCAGGAGGATGTAGACATCTGTCGGTGCGCAGTTGCCTTGTCCGTCAATCACACGACGACACCGAACCCGGTTGATCGCTTGGATGATGTTCGTGGACATATAGCCAACAGTGATCGCATGGCGAATGTCTGCATGGTCACCAAAGCGACGATCTTCCTCACCTTGAAGCCAAGCCGTAGTCTGTGGGCCTTGAGTGGCACTGTACAGGTGAGCCGTGTGTTGGTTGGGCCGATACTGCAACCCGAAGATCACCACGGTGTCATAGTGAGACCACTCGTTCTTGCCGTCGATAGCACCCCAGTGGGTCACAGCGAGATCATCGAAGTTGTCACGATATTGCAGAATGAATGGCTCGACATTCTGGTGGCAACAGACCAGCACCTTCTTGTCCTTTAACCCTGCATCCAACATGGATTGCACAAGGTTTGCGACTTCCTCCTTGGCACCCATTGTCAGCTTTCGCTTTCCAACGCTGTGTCCCATAGAGACGTTGAGGGTCACGTTCTGATAGGACCGAGCATTGGTCGGCAAGTCTTCTGGTGGGTCCACACGATCAGGAAGAAGGCTGTAGAGTACGTTTTCCTTGGCCGTGGCGTCCAGAATGACGGCACCGATATTGTCTTCAGGCAGGATCAGCTTGCCCGTTGAGAGGCAATATTGATCATGGTTCAGCGCGAAGATACGCCAGTGCGTGATGATCTCTTGAACGGCCTTGAGGGTCTCTGAGTAAATGCTGATCAGACGTGCATTCTCCTTGCGATCCTCACGATGGGCCAGCGAGCGGTCCAGTCGTTGCGAACGAAGGAGTTTTCTGAGAGGAATGAGTGTGTCCGGGTCGAGTGCTGTTAGCTCTTCTCGACTGACCATCCTTTCCCTGCCATCTGGATACGTGGTTGTCAGCTTCTCATAAGAATCAATGAATTGATCAAGGGTCTGAACACCTGCCTTGGCTTCCGGGGTGGTTGCTGTCGAGACTTCCGCACGAAGGTGACGAACTTCCTTCAAGCTGACTGAGGATTCTTCGAGTAGATCGAGTGCTTCGTCGATGACGACCAGCCGTCTCGAACCACTCCCGAACTTGTGAAAGAGATTCCATGCTGATTGGTTGGGTTCTCCTCTTGCTATGGCATCGAGACCATTCCCATATGCCGAGTGGGTGATAATGGCGACAGGTGCTTGCTCAAGTTCTTCCGGGGTGACGGATGTGTCTGAGTGCCTTGCGAGTGCAACTTGCTTTCCTGCCAGTTTGTTGATGTCCTTGGCGGCATCGTCAGCCTGTTCTTTCAATCGAACGACAATCAGGACTCCGGGGTGATTATCGTCAGTCAGACAACTACAGTAGACTGCAAGACCTTGGCTCTTTCCGGTCGGTGGCTGTAGCACTTTGAGCCGTTGGCCTTCCGGTTTGCCGAAGTTGTCGATTTGGTGATTGAAGATGACGCACATGTGCCGCCAGAGATCCCGAAGGGGTTGGTTTGACGCATTGCCGAGGGTTTCGGTCCAATGCTTCTCCATTTTGGAGACGTAGAAGTCAGGATCGACAATTGGGTTTGAGGTTGATGTTTGGATAGGGGTGACCATCATGGGCCTTTCCTTGTCCGGCGAAATCCCCCAGATGCACTGAGGGTGAGTGCAGCAGATCGCTGCGATTCCTCACAAGGAGGAACTTGAGAGAGCCTGTCGGCTCTGATCTCGAATAGTGGGTGCAGTTTTGCCTATAAGGCAGGGAGTGACTGGCGGTAATGCCGTAAGATCACCCAAAGAGGGCTTCAAGTGCGCCTTACGCCATTGTGTCAGTCAGACAGCTTGAGTGAGACAGAGGTCATTGGTCGTGGGAGGTAATGGGTGCAGTTTGGTGTAAAGATAACTATAGATGAAACTGACACCATTAAGGATGACCTGAAGAGCACTTAAAGTGGACTTGCGGTTTGCCTTGAGGCTGACACCCTCCACCATCTACCTAGAAGAAGCGACAAGACATCCCATTGAGAGACCTTCAGTTGCTCTCCAAGGGGAAGCTATGAGTGGTCTTGGAGGTGACCCTGAAGAGCACCATGAGTGGGCTTGTCCTTCCCCCTCCCACCAGACAAAGGGAATGGGTCTTTGAGGGAGGTGGTGATAGGTGGTAACTCATTGATATATTGAGGGATATTGTCCATCACGACTTGTCAGCTTGTCAGTGACGTAAGGTGCACTTGAAGTGGTGCGAAACGATATCTCTATAGGGCGGGTTAATGTCGAAGCGAAACGATATCTCTATAGAGGGTGGGAATGACTGGCCGAACAGGAAACGCTGAAAACCGCCATTCGCTCGTTCATTTGCCCCAGAGTGACAGAGCCTTCTCAGATGCTTCGGGGTTGTCCTTGATGCGGTAGACGGTCTGGCGTGACAGGCCTGTTTCCTTCGAGATCGCAGAGATCGTTGAAGAGCCTGCCAGCATATCCCGGACCTGTTCGAGTTGGTCCCGGCTGTAGGTGGGCTTTCTGCCCCTGTACTTGTCCGCCTTCTGCTTGGCTGCTTCGATCCCGGCCTTTTGTGCAGCTTTCCTTGTCTCGGTTTCAGCTTGTGCCATAGCGGCCATGAAGGCAATCAGAGCGTCTCTTACTGCCTCTTGCATCGGATCATCAGTTGAGCCATCAAAGGTCATCCCGTTGATCACGGTCTTGATGACGACGCCCTTCCTCAACAACAAGCGCATGGTGTCGGTCACATCGTCATAGTTGCGCCCTAGGCGATCCACCCAGCGCACCACAAGCGTGTCACCATGTCGGAGCATGTCGAACAGTCGCTTTCCTTCAGGGCGCTCAGAGAGCTTCGTTGAGACACCTGAGACCCCATGATCTGACACCACTTCATCAAACTGAAAGCCAGCCGCTTCGGCTTGGGTGATCTGATGGGAAAGGGTCTGGTCAGCGGTTGATACGCGAGCATAAAGGACGGAGGTCATGATAGGGCCTTCAGGTGTCTTCAAGGGTGATGACCGTATAGAATCATGTCCAGAATCTCATATCAACCCCTACGGACACGCCTCTGAGGGTACTTGTGGATGACCGCAGAGGTATAGGCTAGAGGACGATATGGGGAGTGTGGGCGGTAGAGCGTACCCCGGCCCACGCGAAAGAAGTTTGCAACCTAAGGAACTTAGGGGCGCAAGGTATGGGGCACGGGGGAACTCTACGCTCACATCTATACGTATACTGGCTCAGAAATTTTTCTAATAAAAGAAGCTTGGTTAAATGACGAAACGACCCCAAGCTGCTGTTCACCTGCGACTTCATAACGTAGGTAAGATGCCGCACTCCGGAAGTTTCATCAAGGCGATACATTTTCATTGTGCAATTGCCGGATAAAACTGCCATTCGTGTTGCATAGCGATTTGTCCTGCATATTCTCGAGTTGCTATCAAGAGCCTCCGTTGCATATTAGATGAACTCTTGCCACAAGAATCTACCTAGTATCCCATCCCACCCAAGTAGGACGGAATTTGTGTTAAAGATTGAATCCGCTCTTTCTCTTGATCTGAAAGATGCCTCGACACGTATGGAAAAACAACTAATAGAAAATGTTTCATTGCATCAAATGCTTCGTCGGAGTAGGTCACGCCAGCTCGCTGCTCGTTTAATATCGAAATAATCCATTTCACAAAGACTGTAGGCATCATTACGTCGGCTATATCTTCCCAGCCATCGATCAATCCCAATTCTTGTTTTTGATTTCTCAGAACGTGATCACAATGTCCGCGACATGTCCAGTGAATGCTCTCAAAGGCATCGGGCTTTGAATAGTCCCCATTCTTCATTGGTTGCCAAAGTGTGATTACCCCTTTATCTTGTTGTTCTAAAAGGTTCTTATTACAAACATGACAGTCCAAGCTACCCTGGTCAGAGAAAAGTTGCGCTGGCTGCGGGTTATTGGTCTTCCAAGATGATAGGGAAACAGGAAAGTAACGCTCAACAATCTGCAGGCCAGAACTGGAATGCAATAATTTTGCCTCTATTCTCTCACGGTCATAAACTGTTTGCTCACACTGCAACCCTTCCAAAATATTGTTCAGCCCAGAACTAGGTAGTGTTGAGTAAAAACCTAAGAATGCGTCGCATTTGTTCGCGGCAACTCTATCGGTTATATTTGATTCAATTTGGGGGCTGACAGAACGACCAGATTTTGCGGTGTGTTTGCAGCTAACAAGCCAACGCACTGTTGTTTCCCCACCCACACCGAACCTGATCTCTTCAGCAATGAGGTCCTTTCCACCATCTGCTCCACGATCAGGTGCAGACGTGATCTTAAAGCCAATAAAACTTAGGAAATCGCGAGCGAAAAGCTCAAAGGTATCTTGCATTCCATTGGCAACATGAGCTTCTGGAATCTCCTTAAAGTCAAGTACGGGCATGCCTATTCCTTATTATTGTGGCAACGAATCTGACTAATTGCGTGCCACAATATTCCTCTTCGAATAATGATAGTAAGTCTTCCGGGTTGCGTCCAGAGACGACGCACAGTGCTCAGTTAAACGGGTAGTTTGGGCTACTTGTTGACGCGACTAGAGTATCATGTCACGAGAATGATCACTCAGGTCCGTGATAAGCTATAGTGCGCCCATACTCGTCACTTGTATCAATTTACGACTAAACGGCGCAGCTCCCGTAAAGTTGTCGTTGGATGTTTTGCCAACTATTCCGCCGCAGACAGCTTTCCTACTGGAGTTCTGTCATAGTTTGACCGACTCTCCAACATGCTAACGAAAGCCTCGTTGCGATTGCTGGCCCGATCAACCAATCGATCGAAGGCAAGAACTTCAATTATCAAGTTTAATTCCTTGTAATATCGGTAAGCCATCTGACCACCAAAATTTGTCAAAATGAAATCTTCAATTTTCAGATAACGTTCAAGTTTGTCGTTCCAGTCCGCTAAAATGTAGCCACGTACCATAGAGGTATTCTCGATGGTTCGTTCCCGGCCTCCAGAATCGATGACTTTTCCCCGTTCGCGTATGTCCATGATTTGGTTTTTAAGCTGATCTACCGGATTCTTAGTGCTGGCTTCTTTGCTGCCATCGTAATCCTTCTTTTGAGGTCGCTTCATTTCGACAACCATCAGTTCATTTTCATTATTGATCAACAAATCATGGGCGTATTCACCCTTACGTCTTGCGTTTCCTTCTGGCGTTCGGTCGCTAGAAATGTAGCGGGCATATGCTAAATCATCGTCGATTAACCAAAGATTGTGTGCTGAATAGTCAACTTGTTCGCTGTCTCGGTATCTTGGGTATATTAATTGGTGAACTTTGTCTTCGGTCGCAAGGCCGTCTTCGGTACGGTTAAGCAACTTACGGAAAATCTGAATAACGTGGTTGCGGTAAGCGACGTAGACTGCCAACGCTTCTTTTGCATCTTCTGGTATTTTATTGCGAACCACAGCCACAAGGTCTTCGACACTGGCCTCTTCACTGAGCTTGGTGAAGTCGAATTTTTGCCGGAACCGTTCAACAAACAGGTCTTGCGCAAGCTGCTCTCGCGTCTCTGTAATACCGCGTTTTTTTACAAATTCTTCGCTGCTCTTCCCGCCCAAGCCACGCCGTAAGAGAGGGTCAATAGCAATCAAGTGGTCGACTTGTTCCTGCATTTTAGTGCGTCGACCCGACGTATAGGCCTTTTCAAGATTTAGTATATGTGCCTTGGCGAAGGCTATAAGGTGCTCTTTGATAGATTTCTTCTTTCCGTCATGTTCAACTTTCCCGTGGAGGTTGGTGATCCTATCCCTCGACTGAGACGATTTGAAAAAATCACTAGAAACAGCAACTAGGTAATAGTAACGCTCTTCTTTTTCTCCATTCGCCTTACAGAACGGTTTCGTGTTTAGCCCATCTCATTCATGAGGTTGCCCCATTTTCTGCCTGTGATTTTGGCCGCAGTTCATCGTTGCGCATGAAGTGCGCGAAGAATGCCTTTATTTTTGGAATGGGTTGGAGGTGACAATTACGGGTTCA
>NZ_QODK01000009.1 GCF_003324485.1 Cohaesibacter intestini
GAATCGGGTTGGGCAAGGCCGGTTTCAAGCCTACTCAGCAGGTTCGACACCGACAGGGGAGGTTCATCCCCGGACATTAGCATTGCTGAAGAGAATGAATTTCGACACCGGCTTTGCTCGTTCCAAAAGTTGGGATGAGTTCACAGTGCCGGAAGCTCCTAAGTTGGATTTTGTTTTCACGGTTTGTGACAACGCAGCCGGAGAAGTGTGCCCAATTTGGCCGGGCCAGCCGATGACAGCCCATTGGGGCGTTCCCGACCCTGCGCATATCGAAGGCACGGATACCGAAATTGCTCTGGCATTCTCCGATTCCTACAGGATGCTATTTTCAAGAATTTCGATCTTTACAGCTCTTCCACTGGCCAGCATAGATCGCCTGTCCCTTCAGAAAAAGCTTGATGAAATCGGAAAATCAAAAGAGAAAGCTGACGAATGTCCGTAGATGCAAATACCAGCGCCAACACTTCCGAACCTGGGGGAATTGGCTTTTTTGAGAAATGGTTGTCCATATGGGTCGCCCTGTCGATTGCGGCAGGATTGATCCTTGGCGAACTTTTCCCAAGCCTGTTTGGAACACTTGCGGCACTTGAATATGCCCATGTCAATCTTGTGGTCGCTGTGCTCATCTGGGCGATGGTCTATCCGATGATGGTGTCGGTCGATTTCTCCAGCATCAGCCATGTGGCTGATGAGCCGAAGGGACTGTTGATCACGCTCGTAGTCAACTGGCTGATCAAACCTTTCACGATGGCCGTTCTGGGCGTTGTATTTTTCAAATATCTGTTCGCAGATATGATGTCCGCTGCTGATGCAGATTCCTATATCGCAGGTCTTATTCTGCTTGGAGCTGCTCCCTGTACCGCGATGGTCTTTGTGTGGTCTCAGCTCACCCGTGGAGATGCCAACTACACCCTCGTTCAGGTCAGTGTGAACGATTTGATCATGGTGGTCGCATACGCGCCTATAGTCGGTCTTCTTTTGGGCGTCACGGATATTCCTGTGCCTTGGGACACACTGATCCTGAGTGTCGTTCTGTATGTGGTTGTGCCGCTGGTTGCCGGTTACCTGACGCGCAAGGCTCTTGTATCGGGCAGCAAAACCGATGAAGCAGTCGCAGAGTTCACTTCCAAACTGAAGCCAATCTCCGTGATCGGACTCTTGGCAACCGTGGTTCTGCTCTTCGGCTTCCAAGGCGGTGTCATTCTATCCCAGCCCATCCTCATTGCGCTGATTGCGATCCCGCTATTACTGCAATCCTACGGCATTTTTGCCATTGCCTATGTTGCAGCATGGGTCATGAAAGTGCCGTTCAGAATTGCGGCTCCCTGCGCACTCATTGGAACCTCCAATTTCTTTGAACTGGCCGTTGCGGTCGCTATCGGCCTTTTCGGTCTTAACTCAGGAGCCGCTCTGGCCACTGTCGTAGGTGTTCTTGTTGAAGTGCCGGTGATGCTTTCCCTCGTTGCATTCGCAAAAAGGACCCGCCAGCACTTTCCGGCATAAGGAAAATGAAAGGGATCGACTATGGCACAACATAAGCACTGCTATGGAACTATGTTTCACGACAGTCTGCATTTTGAAACAAACGAGAATATGGCAGGAAAGGTCTTTTCATTCGAAGTTGAAAATGCTGGCCTCACACGCTCAGATCGCCATGTCAAAGCCAGTATTCCAGAATGGGTTGAGTGTCGATCATGTGAAGAGTTTGATCATTGCTACAAACTTTGCGTTGCCAAGCTGATGCTGGAAACCGCCATAGCGAGACGTTGATCGAAGAAAGAAACAAACAATGACCGTTGTAATTCATCACAATCCCGATTGCGGAACGTCCCGCAACGTCTTGGAGATCATCAAAATGACCGGCAACCAGCCAGTCGTCATCGAATATCTCAACGATGGTTGGACAAAGCCACAGCTAATTGCTCTTTTTGCCGCGGCTAATCTCTCACCGAGACAGGCTTTGAGAGCTTCAAAATCTCCTGCAAAGGAGTTGGGGTTGACCAATCCATCTGTTCCAGATGATGAGATTCTAGAACAGATGCTGAAGCATTCGGTTCTGGTTAATCGCCCGATCGTCTGCACTCCCAAAGACGTCAGGCTATGTCGGCCATCTGAAGCCGTGTTTGAATTGTTGGATGTTGCCTCCGGCACTGAATTCGTGAACGAAGACGGAGAAAAGATCGTCGTTCCATGATCTATGAGGTGGCTCGAACTAGACGTATCGAGCCACCCTTCCTGCAGTAGAAGCTAGCTCTTCGGATAGACCAAAAGAATTTTCGAATGGCCGCTTTAGCCTGCGGCATTGGTCATCTCGCATCCGCAGGAAACGGCAACTTCCCGCCCCTTGCCAGACACGCTATCAGTGGTCACGAGTTTCGACGCTGAAGCGCATGCCTCGCAAGTCTGAGGAACTGGAACTTGAGCACTGAAAACGTCGCACTTTGTCAGAATGGTAGCAAGGAGGAGCGCGTAGATGCCTTCACTCATAGAGTGAAGAGGTACTAAGACTGAGTGATTTGAGGGAAAACTGGGGGAATAGATTTTCTGGAAACAGAAAAACCGAATAAATTCAATAATTTAAAAAGGGAGAATGGCGGAGAGGAAGTCCTTCTGACGGATTTGGATGATATTGATTTTTCTTTTTGTTTCTATGATTTTAGCCCTATTTGCATAGTGACCATCAAAAATGGATGTGTAGCAAAATGTGTAGCAACCGTCATTGACTGGACGACGTTGCAACACTGGTAAAATGGGTAGAATTAATGGGCGGTTTGATCAAACGCGGGAAAGGCACTTTCCACTTCAGAATGAGGGTGCCGAAGGAATATGTCGGTGTCGCCGGAAAGACCGAAATCCATCGCACGTTGAAAACTGACAGTGCGCGCAAGGCAGCCGAATTGGTCCCCGCGATGAGAAAGAGTGTCTTGGACGAACTGAAGGCATTGAAGCTTCTTCATGATGAGCCGAATAGCGCGAATGCTTATCGAGCTGCTCAAGAGATTGTCAAAAAACATGGTTTAAATTACATGCCTTCAGATGCCCTTTTATTGGCGCCGCTGGAGAAAACCTTGGTTCGTTTCGAAAAGCTTGCGGAAGGCGATAACATTCAGGTGGCCCGAGCACTTTTAGGAGGTATTAAAGAACCAGGTTTGCGATTGACCGGATTGGTCGCAACAGTTGAGGAATACCGTGGGCATGACAACCGGCATAAGAATGACGACCAATTGCGCAAATGGCGTAACCCTCGGAAAAAGGCTGTCCGAAATCTGATGAAATCAATTGGAAACAAGGACATACTTATCTCTGAAATCGACGCCGCGGCTGTTCAGAAACACAAAATGCTCTGGCAGAAGGCAGTATCTACGGGCAAGACGAAGCCCGACACTGCCAACAAAGATTTTATATACATGCGCTCGATGCTCAGTGATTACTACGAAAGCATCGGAATGGCCGAGTCACCAAGGCCTTATCAGGGTATTGGCATCAAGAAGGACCGTTACGAGAAACCCAACCGAAAACTCGAAATTCCGGTTAGCTGGATGACCGAGAAGTGGCTTTCACCCGGCGCATTGGATGGGATCAACCAAGAGGCAATTGATATTCTACTGATCTCAATCGAGACAGGATGCCGTCAGAGTGAGATTTCGAATTTGCCCCCACATGCGATTGTACTGGACGATCCAATCCCGCACCTTAACATTCAAGTGGAAGAAGGAGATATGTGTCGCGAGGTTAAGAATACAGCATCTCAACGGCAGGTGCCCCTCGTTGGAGTTGCTCTGGCAGCAGCCAAACGGCACCCAGAAGGATTTCCAACGTATCGTGGCAACAGCAACTATTCCAACACGATAAACAAGGCCCTGAGAGAAAAAGGCCTTTTACCCTCCGAAAAACACACTGTTGGTGGCACAAGGCATGCGTTTGAGTCTCGCTTAAAGAAGGTTCAACTGCCCAATGATGACCGTGGCGAATTGATGGGCCACAGCGTCAAGTCTATTCGGGACCGCGAACTCTACGGCGACGATATGACCCTTGCAGACAAATTGGCTTTGCACAATCTCATTGTACTTCCCGTGCCGAAGCATTTGGAATGAAACATGCTCTTTCGAACTTCGACCAGACCACCGAGAAATCGCTTTTCTCTTTTTGCTGGCATGAATAGCGCCTTTTCGGGCAACAGTCATCACAGAAGTCAGTCCCTCTATAACCAATCAGTCTTGGAAAGCGCTAACAAGGCTTCGTACCCTAGCCTCATCCACCCTGTCGAATTGCCCGATCATCCTCTCAAAGAGCGGGAAAATCGCGGGGGCCGGTAACTCTGAATTTTCGAGTTTGAAGGGGTCAACAATGCCGCAAAAAATGGAACATTCGATCTTGGCGACTGTCGACAAGATCTTCGATGACGCGTCTTCCCTTTGCCATCTGGAGGATGGCCTGAAAGAGCGCATCAAAGCCTGCAACCTCACTCTCACCATCCGCTTTGGCGTTCGTCTGCGCGGGAAAGTCATCAGCTTCAATGGCTGGCGTTCGGTGCATAGCGAGCATCAGCATCCGGCCAAGGGTGGCATTCGCTATGCTCCCAACGTCGATCAGGATGAAGTCGAGGGTTTGGCTGCCCTGATGACTTATAAATGCGCCCTGATGGGCATTCCCTTTTCCGGCTCCAAAGGGGCCTTGCAAATCGATCGCACGGAATGGGAGCCCCATGAATTGGAACGGATCACCCGACGCTTCACTCAAGAGCTTGCCAAGCGCAATCTGATCGGGCCAAGCCAGAATGTCCCTGCGCCGGATATGGGAACCAGCGAAACCGAGATGGCCTGGATCGCCGACGAATATCAACGCCTCAATCGGCTCGATATCAATGCGGCGGCCTGTGTGACCGGCAAGCCCCTCACCCATGGTGGCATCGAGGGACGGGTCGAGGCGACCGGGCGAGGCACTCAATATGCGGTGCAGGCTTTCTTCCGATCTTGGCAGGACCGCGGCCCGCTCGGCCTTGAGGGGCCTTTGAAAGGCAAGTCCGTCATCATTCAGGGCCTGGGCAATGTGGGTTATCACGCCGCCAAATTCCTGTCCGAAGAGGATGGCTGCATCATCACAGGCGTCATCGAGCGAGATGGCTCGCTATATTGCGCCGAGGGGCTGGATATTGAAAAGCTGTATCAGCATATGAAAAAAAACGGCGGAGTCAAAGATTTCCCTGGCACCACCTTCAATGCGGATGGAGCAAAGCTGCTTGAGGCACCGTGTGACATCCTGATCCCCGCAGCGCTTGAGAATGTCATTACTTCGGCCAATGCAGCCGACATTCAAGCCAAACTGATTGTCGAGGCCGCCAATGGCCCAATCAGCCATGAAGGCAACGAGATCCTGCGCGCACGCGGCATTCCGATCCTGCCCGATATCTATGTCAATTCGGGTGGCGTGACGGTGAGCTACTTCGAGTGGATCAAGAATCTTGGGCATATGCAGCTGGGATTGCTCGATCATCAGCGACAGGAAAACCAGAATCGGCGGATTGCCGAAATGCTGGAATCGATGACCGGAGCAAAGATCCCGCAGGACCAGTGGGACAGCTTTGTGCGTGGCAGCGACGAAATTGACCTTGTCCGCTCGGGCTTGGGCGAAATGATGCGCAAGGCCTTTGAACGGATGCTCGCTATCTATCAGACACGCGATGGCGTCCCGGACCTGCGCACTGCAGCCTATATTCTGGCCATTGAAACGGTGGCCAAATCCTATCAGGTTAGCGGCATTTGACCCTTCTGCAGGTCTCATCACACATTGAAAAAGCCCCTCTGACGAGGGGCTTTTTTGTTTCATCGGTTGGCAATCTTGCGATCAGATCACTGGGGTAGGCAATGGCTTACCGGCAAAATGCGCATCCAGATTGTCATAGACCAGCTTGCCCATTGCCTTGCGTGTTTCGACCGTACCGCTGGCATGGTGTGGCTGGAGCAGGACATTCTCCAGGGCAAGGAAGCGCGGATTGAGGGCGGGTTCGCCTTCAAAGACATCTAGACAGGCAAAGCCAAGCGCCTTGCTTCCCAACGCGTCGAGCAGAGCCTCTTCATCGATGTTGGAGGCACGTGAGACGTTGATCAGCATCCCGTCCGCACCCAAAGCGACAAGAACCTCTTTGTTGACGATATGGCGCGTTGCTGGTCCACCGGTGAGGGTGACGAACAAGAAGTCAGACCGTGCTGACAGTGCTTTTGCATCTTCGATATAGGTCCAGTCAGCGGCAAAGTCCCGCGGGGCGACATCGCAATAAGCGATATCCATATCAAAAGCAGCGCAGCGTCTGGCGACTTCATAGCCGATCCGGCCCAGTCCAAGAATGCCGACCGACTTGCCAAACACACGGGTCTTGAGGGGATAAAGCCCTTCATTTTGCCATTTACCGGACCGAACCCAGCTTTCTGCCCCAATCACTCCGCGCGAAGCGGCAAGCAACATGGCAACCCCCAGATCGGCGACATCCTTGGTCAAAACATCCGGCGTATTGGTGACCCGAATGTTGGCCGCTTTGGCCGCTTCCAGATCCACCGCGTCATAGCCGACCCCATAGACAGAAATGACCTCAAGGTTGGGCAGTGCTTCAATCAGCGCCCGGTTTGCTCCCAATTCGCCACGGGTCGCAATGCCGCGGATCAATGGTGCGCATTGAGCGAGAAATGCCTGTTTGTCCGTCGCCTCAAAGAAGCGATGCACCTCGAAACGCGCCTCCAGACGCTCCATATCCCATTCGGGATAGGGGCCGATTTGCAAGATGTGGGGTTTGGTCATGGATACCTCCTCGAAATAACCAGAAGATGCAGGGAAACCGCTATGGCTGCGATCGCCTCAATGCGACATGCAGCGCTTGCAAGCGGCCTAAAAAAGCTTGGCGAGCGACAACCATGCAGGCCGCGCTCGCCGAGGGAGATGAAAAGACTGAAGTCGATCACTCGGATCAACTTCAGGTGCAAGTTGGGCTGCTGTTAAGACAGGGCCTTGCAGGCTCGGGTGATGCGCGCGCACCCGTCCTTGATGATCTCTTCGCTGGTGGCGACAGAGATGCGGAAATAAGGTGATAGGCCGTAGGCAACGCCAGCAATGACGGCCACACCTTCGCTTTCGAGCAGATAGAGCACGAAGTCCCCATCGGTCTTGATCACTTTGCCATCCGGGGTTTTCTTGCCCAGAACACCGGCGCAGTTTGGATAGACATAGAAGGAGCCTTCCGACACCCCACAGGTGATACCGGGGGCTTCGTTGAGCATAAATACGGCCAAATCACTGCGCTGCTTATAGACATCCAACCACGCTTCAACATCACTCTGATCGCCATTCAGCGCCGCCGTTGCCGCCGCCTGACTTACTGAGGACGCACAAGAGGCCATTTGGGACTGAAGCTTGTTGATGGCACCAACTAATGCTTTTGGACCGCAGCCATAGCCGATGCGCCAGCCGGTCATCGCATAGGTTTTGGACACGCCATTGATCAGGAAAGTGCGGTCAATCAGACCGGGCTCCACGGCAACAGGGCTGACGACCTGCTCTCCGGTGAAGACGATTTCATCATAGATGTCATCGGTCAGCAGCCAAACCTGCGGATGACGCATCAGGACATCTGTGACGACCTTGAGGTCCTCTTTGGAATAAACCGCTCCGGTTGGGTTGCTGGGCGAATTGAGGATCAGCCAACGGCTATTCGGGGTGATCGCTGCCTCGAGGGCTTCGGCGGTCAATTTGAAACCGGTGGATTCAGGGCATTCGACAATCACTGGCGTGCCGCCGCAAGCCAACACCATATCGGGATAAGACACCCAGAATGGCGCAGGAATGAGAACCTCATCGCCCTTTTCAACGGTCGCCATCAGGGTATTGAAGATAACCTGCTTGCCGCCATTGCTCACGGTGATTTGGTCCATGCCGTAGGAAAGTCCGGTGCGTTTTTCCAGACGCGCTGCAATGGCCTTGCGCAGGGGCACGGTTCCCGGGACGGCGGTATATTTGGTATCGCCTTCCATGATGGCCTGACAAGCGGCTTCCTTGATGGAGAGCGGGGTGTCGAAGTCGGGCTCTCCAACCGTCAGATTGACAATATCGCGGCCCTGTTCGCGCAGTTCGCGGGCGCGGTCTGCGGCAGCCGTGCTGGGGGATGGTTTGATGCGCTTGATGCGATCAGCAAGTTTGAGTTCAGACACGATTTCCTCCGTGTACTTTTATGGTGGGGTCAACCGAACAGAAGGGTTGGCAACCACATGACGAATTCGGGGAAGGTTGCGAGAAAAGCGATGAAGGCCAACATCACGGCAACAAAGGGGATTGTGACCCGTGTGATGTAGCCAATGCCGTCTCCCGTCACCCCTTGAATGACAAAGAGATTGAAGCCGACCGGAGGCGTGATCTGGGCCAGCTCAACAACGATCACCAGAAATACCCCGAACCAAACCTTGTCGAAGCCAGCAGCCGTGACCAACGGCAGAACCACTGGCAGGGTGGTGACAATCATCGAAAAGCCTTCAAGGAAGCAGCCCAGAACCAGATAGATGCAGGTCAAGGCAAGGATCAGCATGAAGGGCGACAGTTCAAGGCTGGCGACATAATCGGCCATGTGGGAGGCAATGCCGAGGAAAGACGTCACATTGCCCAGAACTGTCGCACCAACGATGATCAGGCCGATCATGCTGCAGGTTTGCATGGAGCTTAGCGCGATATCACGGAACGCCCCAAAGCTTAGGCCACCCTGAACGGCAGAGACGAGTATCGCCCCGAAAACGCCCACAGCTGCGGCTTCGGATGGGGTCGCAATGCCACCATACATCGAGCCAAGAACCAGAAGGATCAGGAAAACCGCTGGTGCGAGTTCCTTCAGCGCCGCAAATCGTTTGGCCATGGACACGTTGCGCAACTGACGCTCGCTTTCGGGTATCATGTCCGGCTTCAAGCTGGTGCGCAGCACGATCATCCCCATAAACAGGATGGCAAGCAGAATACCTGGCAAAAAGCCAGCCGTGAAAAGGCGCAAAACGGATTCCTCGGCCAGCACACCATAGATGATCATCACGGTGCTGGGAGGAATGAGAAAGCCCAAGGTGCCGGCCCCGGCCAGACTGCCGATGGCAATGTCACGGGAATAGCCTCTTCTGAGCAATTCAGTCAGGGAGATACGCCCTACCACCTGCGTGGTGGCCGCCGAAGAGCCGGAAATGGCAGCAAAGATCGAGCATCCAACGATGTTGATATGCAGCAGCCGCCCGGGCAAGAAACCCATCCAGGGCGCAAGCCCGTTGAACAGAGAGCGCGAGAGCCTGGTACGGAACAGAAATTCGCCCATGATGACAAAGAGTGGCAAGGCCACCAGCTCACTGGTCGTGAGGACGTTGAAAAAATATTGTGGCAGGAGCTTGTCGATGGGAATGTCACGAAACAGAGAGACCATCGTGACGCCCGTCCCCATGAGAGACAGACCAACCCAGACACCAGAGCCCAGAACCAGCAACAGGAAGAGCAACAATGTGCTTACGATAACCGCCATCACGTCAATCCTTGTTCTCTTCGATCACGATGTCTTCGGATGAGGCAGCCTTGAGACTTGGTAACTCAAGAGGCACGCCAAGCAAGCAGCGGAACAATCTCTCCACCAGCGCCAAGGTCAGGATAGAAGCGCCGATTGTCATTCCGGTTTGCGGAATCCAAAGAGGGGTATAGCTGGCAAAGGACACGTTCCCGTCCATGAAGGAGCGGTAGGTGAATGCAATCAATGCCCATGAGAGGAACGCCGAAAAAAGCGTACCAACCAAAGTGGCAAAGGTTTCAACTACATGTCTGATCTTGGGTGAGATGAGAAACAGCAAAGCTGTGACCCGAATGTGCCCCCCTGCCCGCATGGTGATCGCAGAGCCAAGCATGAAAGCTGTGCCCATCAGATACCCGCTATATTCCCATGCAATTGGAATATCGGTCCGCATACCGGGAATGATTTTGGACAAGGAAGAGACTGCGACTTCAGAGAAGACCAGAAATGTCAGGAGCGTCAGGCAAATCGTGGCAAGGATTCCTCCACCTATGGCGAGCCAGTGAACGACCCGCACATAGATGGAGAAGATTGCCGGAATTGCCGCCTGGTTAGCACGGATTTCCGGATCACTCATGCTTACTCTCTCCCGAGTTCAGCAAGATATTGATCAACGATCTGTTTGGCAGCAGGAACGCGTTTGAGATAGTCATCGAGCAGCACCTTGGTGCTTTTCTGGATGTCTGCAAACATGGCCGGGGAAATGTCGACCAGTTCCATGCCTTTTTCCTGCATTTTCGCGACGCTCTCGAGATCTTTGTCGCGTGCAACACCCCAGAATTCTGGCTCAAGCTTCTGGGCAGCCTCTTCGATCGCTTTCTGATCGGCTGCGTCAAGCTTGTTCCATGCATCGAGGTTCACCGAGACGATGTTCGAGCCCCAGGTGTGGTTGGATGGATAGACATATTTCAGGAATTCCCAGAATTTCCCGTCCACGCCAGAGGTAGCAGACGTAGCAACGCCTTCAACACGGCCAGAGGCCAGTGCCGGGATCAATTCACCCCAAGGGATCTGGACGCCAGCCATGCCAATGGCTTTCATGGTGTCGACGGTGGTTTTGTCGGCACCACGGATCTTGATGCCTTTCAGCTGCTCAGCCGCATCCACCTTCACTTTCAGATACATATATTGCTTGGGGGATGGCACATAATAGAGGAATTTCTGGTTGTATTTCGCGGCAACCTTTTCGATTTCCGGGCGCCAGAATTTATGCAGAACCTTCAGATCATCCATCGAGGTGACGAGGAATGGCACATTTTCGAGACCGAACAGAGGCTCGTCGCCAATCTGCTGGCTGCCCAGAATGTCAGCCATCGGCACAAGGCCATCCCGCACGGCGCGCAGATGCTCAGGCCCCTTGAAGCCCAGAGCGCCACCGGCATGAACATTGATCTTGACGTTGCCGTTGGTTGCTTTTTCGACCTCAGCGGCGAATTTTTTGACATTCTGGGTGCCATAGTTTGCCTCTGGCAAAACTTCTGACAGGTCAAGCGTCACTGCATTGGCGGCAGGCACCGCAATGAATGCGGATGTAGCCAGAATCGTGGCTGCGCCAAAAACAAGATTGCGTACTTTGCTAAACATGGTAGCTCCCTTCTTGTTGATGTGATTGATAGCGGAAATTTGTTCCGTCATGTTGTTGTCCTCCACAAGTTCGAGGCCTTAGCCTCTAGTCTTTTCCTCCAGTTTCATTCGCTGTGTGACGAATGAACTCCAAACCACCCAACGCCTGATAGGTCGGCAAAATTTCAATGAAGCTGACATTGGCGTAGGATGGGGCCGCAACCGCATTGGCGATCGCATCTGCGATGTCTTCAGGCATGAGCAATTCATAGCCTTCGACAAAATCTTTCTGTGCTTGTTCGGGATTGCCGTGAACCTTGCCGAAAATCTCGGTTGCCACACGCGCAGGGCAGAGCTCGGTTACTCTGACGCGGCGTCCCAAAACATCAAGGCGCAACTGGTTGGTCAATGCGCGAACACCAGCCTTGGTGGCGTGATAGATGGTGTTGGATGGGAATGGATAGGCCGCAGCAATCGAGGTAATATTGATGATATGGCCACAATCACGCGCCATCATTCCTGGCAAAACGGCGCCGATTCCGTGCAGCACGGCCCGGAAATTGATGTCGACCTGAGCATCAATCTGCTCTGGTGACAAAGTGTGAATTGTCCCCTTGTGGTCAACGCCAGCATTGTTGACCATGACATCGACCTGCAAGGATTCCAGCAGCTTGCGATAGGCCTGCGTGTCGGAGATGTCGATCGCGTGCGGGATGCACTTGATGCGACTAGCCAACTCATTGAGTTTTTCCTCATTGCGCCCAACTGCATGAACGGTAAGGCCTTCTTTGGCGAAACGCTCTGCAATTGCTCCGCCGATGCCGCCTGAAGCGCCTGTTACCAACGCAACTTTATAATCTGAAAATGCCATCATTCCCTCGCAAACTCGTGATAGGTTGCGATCAGCCTATTCAGGCCGCTGCGAGGTGAATAAGAAAATTTGCTTCTACCCTAAAAGGATTTGCATATATTTCTTTTTTTGTGACGGTTGGGTATTCTAGGCGCAGCAATGCGTAACACCGACGGACTATGGGGTGTCTTTTCGATAGGGACCAGTCGGTTTGGCCGGGGATGAGGATGCCTTAGATGGATAGCAAACGACTGAGCTATTTTGTAAAAATCATTGATAAAGGCAGCCTTACAAGGGCTGCAGATGCGCTGAATATCGCCCAGCCCGCCCTTAGCCAACATTTGATCAGCCTTGAAAACCAGTTCAAGCAACAGCTGGTGATCCGTGGCCGACATGGGGTCACCCTGACCGATGCGGGCAAAGCACTTTACCGTCATGCCCAGATCATTCTCAAGCAAATGGAGCATATGTCCTATGATGTCACGGCGGCCTCCAAGGTGCTGTCGGGCAGCGTGTCGGTCGGCCTTGCGCCCTACAGCACAACATCCACCCTGTCGCTGTCCTTGCTGAAGGAAGTCAAACGCCAGCATCCGGAAATCATGCTCCATATCAACGATAATTTTGGCTCTATTTTCAGCGAATTGGTGATGAATGGCCGGATGGATCTGGCATTGATTTATGATCCGGGCATGATGCGGGGCGTCAATTTTCAGCAAGTCGCTGTCGAGGAATTGTTTTTCATTACGCGCCGTTCGCAATCCAGACCCAATGATGGTGCCGACGAGATTTCTCTGGCCTCACTGGAATCGGAACCACTTCTCCTGCCCAGTCGGATCCATCTTTTGCGCACGCTCGTCGATTCAGCCTTTGAGAAAAGCAATGTCACGCCAACCATCGTGGCGGAAATCGAGTCCATGGAAACCTTGGGAGCGGCGATTTCCGAGGGGATCGGATCGACCATCTTGCCATGGTCAGCAGCCAGCCGGATGACCGATTTCAAGCGTTTGACCTTGCGCCCGATCAAAAAGCCGAAAATCGAAGCCACCATATCGGTCTGTGTATCGGACAGCATTCCCTTGTCGGAATCGGCCATGGCCGTTCATGACATTCTATTCCGGCAGGTGCGTGAACTGATTTCCACCAATCAGTGGCCGGGCGTGCGCCCTCCCCTCTGAGCGTCGCTAGGGTTTGGTGCAAGGCAGGCTTCATCCTGCCTTGCCATGGGTCAAGTATAAGGCGAACCGATCATCCCATAGCCAATTGATGTTTGTTCAGGGGGGCCTTCGCCTCCTAGTCTTTCTTCCAGAGCATTTGTGAAAGAAAGGCAAGACAATGGCGCATGTCATTCGCACCATCAAGCGACCAGACCCTGCTCTGGTCGAAGCAATCGCACGTTTCACACCAGCGACGCTGCATGAAGCGCAGGGCCGTCGCGGTGCCTTGGCTTCCAAAATCAAGCCAATCTATCCGGGCATGACCGTCTGCGGCCCGGCCCTGACCATCAAGTCCCATCCCGGTGACAATTGCATGCTGCAATTGGGCATCAGCCTGGCCAAGCCCGGCGATGTTCTGGTGTTTGCTACCGACGATTCAAACGAGCAGGGTTGCTTTGGTGAAGTGCTCGGCACTTGGGCCATGTCCCGCGGCGTTGCCGGCTTGGTCACTGACAGTGGCGTGCGTGACGGGCCAGCACTGAACAAGAAAGGCTTTCCGGTCTTCAGCCCCGGCCTTTGCATCAAAGGCACCGTCAAGGAGAGCCTTGGCACCATCAATAAGCCAATCTCCTTCGCAGGTGAAATCATCAATCCGGGTGACATCATCGTTGGTGACGATGACGGTCTGGTGGTTGTTCGTCCGTCCGAGGCCGCAGCGGTCGCGAAATCCTCGCAGGAGCGCGACGATATTGAAGCCAAATTCATGGCCAGCTATGGCGAAGGCGCCGATCACCTCGCCTTGACCGGCCTTGACAAAATCCTCGAAGCCAAAGGCATCACCTACGAGGATTGAGCGTCAACCAGACAAGTCCCAGAGACCCTTGCTCATGATGAAACAGACTCAGCTGAGTCGATTGCAGCACTTGGCTTCAGACCCCGAAATCGCTGAATTGGAAGTCACGCATACCGGCTTTCACGCACACATTCGAGCGACCGCCCCCAATTGCACACATAGTCCTTCTTTGCATCGCGAAAAGGACGGGGGCGTTTCGGTGTCTGACCCTTCTGCCTCGGCTCGGTCAACCTCCGGCCTGTTGTCATCCTTCGCAAAGCGTCTCTGGGGCTTACCCTTATTCTTGTGGCGTCACATGAGGTTGCCTTGGCATCAGCCGCAGCCACAAAGCCGAGAAGAAGATCAGGGCAACAGCCTATAAACGGGACAGCAGGTTTCCGGCCTATGAGCAAAAAGAACGAAACTTTCAGCAGACCGAAGGAACGGGATTCCGTAAGCCTGCTTGGGACCAGCGCCCTGCTGTTTGAGGCGGCGGGCGCTTTTGACCTTGCGAGCCAGCGCCGCATTTGGGCCTTGGCCGACACCTTTCAGCAATGGGACGGCGTGAAGGAAGCCATTCCGGGTATGACCAACCTGATGCTGACCTTTAGCACGCCCCCTGAAGACCCTGAACGCTATAAAGGCTTGGTGCTGCAGGCTTGGGAGAAGGCGCAAAGCTGGGACATAGAAGGCAAGACCGTCGAGATTCCGGTTGTCTATGGCGGCGAATTGGGCCCGCATCTTCACGATGCTGCGCAATTGACTGGCCTGACCATTGACGAAGTGGTCGCCATTCATTCCGGGCAGAGCTATTCGGTCTTTGCCCTCGGTGCGCATCCCGGTCTTGGCTATTTGGGTATCACGGATGAGCGAATTTGGGTCCCGAGACGGGAAGTCCCGGTTTTGAGTGTCCCTGCCGGGTCGGTCTCGATTGGTGGGATGCAGACCGCGGTGTCCGCTTCGGCTGGAGCCAGTGGCTGGCACACGCTGGGTCATACAGATACGGAATTCTTCTTTCCCCATCAGGACAATCCGACATTACTGGCTCCAGGAGACAGCGTGACTTTCCGGGTCGAGAGGATCATCAAATGATTTCGATTGCATATACAGTCGGCCTATCGATGGTGCAGGATCTGGGCCGCGACCGCCATTATCGCCACGGGGTCAGTGTTGGCGGGGCTATGGACCGTCTGGCTTTGGAAATGGGCAATGCGCTGTTGGGCAATGCGCCGGGTTCAGCGGGCATTGAGGCAACGCTTTTTCCGCTCAAGATCACCTTTCAGGAAGAGACGGAAGTCGCCATCACCGGCGCCCATTGTGCAGCGAACCTTGATGGCCGCGCCTTGCCACCAAACTGGGCCTTTCTGGCGCGAAAAGGACAGTGTCTGAGCCTTGATCGTCTGCTGTCCGGCTCCTTCGCCTATATTACCTTTGCTGGTGGCATCGATGTCCCTGACATTCTTGGCTCGCGCAGCACCCATCTTCGATGCGCCTTTGGCGGGTTGGAGGGGCGTATGTTGCGCAGTGGCGATGTCCTGCCGCTCGGCCCAAAGCCGGCTGACAGGACCGCTCTGGACAGCATCGGTTTTGGCGTCTGTGAGCCGTCATTGCAACTGCCTGCGCCTGTGTCAGATGTGGTGCCAAATGGCGACACCACCCTGCTGCGCTATTTGCCAGCAGCGGAACATGACGCTTTTGATGCGGCGTCACTGGACGCACTGGTTTGGACCAAATGGCATATCACCCCTCATAGCAGCCGGGCTGGCTACCGGCTGGACGGAGCCAAACTGCAACTCAAGGACAAGTTGGAAATGCGCTCGCACGGCATTGTTCCGGGCGTCATTCAGGTGCCCCCGGGCGGTGCCCCGATCATCCAGACGGCGGATTCCCAGACCTCTGGTGGCTATCCCAAGATCGGCACCGTGATCGAGGCGGACATGTGGCGGTTGGCCCAGACCCGCATTGGCACGCATGTGCGGTTCGTTGAGACCGACTATGCGGACGCCCTGCAAGCATGGAAGGCCAGCCAACACTATTTGAGCGACATTCGGGCCAATGCCAAGGCACTAAGAGAGGTTCAAGCATGACCCAGAAATCGGACATTGAAAACCTCGAACAGGATGTCGAGACGGTCATTAAATGGGCCAAGCAAAACAAGCTCGAAGCGCTTGGCGTAGAGGTTGGCGACCTGCGCGTGCGGGTGATGTTGCAGGACCCGAACAAGAGAACCAAAGGCCTCGCACTGGATGAGGCTGATCTTGCCGACGCCCATCTGTGCCGCGCTGCCAGTCAAGGGATCTGGCATTTTCATCATGCCGATGCAGACAAGGCCGTTCTGTTGGCGGGGCAACCTGTTCCGGCGAGCATGCCTCTGGGCTATTTGACCATCGGCCCGATGCTGCTGCCCGTCACCAGCCCCGTCGCGGGCACATTGACTGCGGTTTTTGTTGACAATGGCGACATGGTCGCCGCGGGTAGCCCACTCTTTGCCGTCCGCCCAAATCAATGAAGGCAGAGACAGGCAAGAGCTTTGAAAGGAAATTGACATGCAAATCGATCTGAACTCCGATCTTGGCGAAGGCTTTGGCCCTTACAAACTGGGTGATGATGAAGCCTTGCTGAAAATCGTAACCTCCGCCAACATTGCGTGTGGCTATCATGCCGGGGATGCGGTGATTATGGATAAGAGCGTGCGTGCGGCCCTTGCCAACAAGGCCGATATCGGTGCGCATGTCGGCTTTCCGGACCGGCTGGGATTTGGTCGGCATCCCATCCATATGGAGCTGGCAGAGCTGGAAAAGCATGTGATCTATCAGCTTGGCGCTCTGGAAGGCATTGCCCGCGCGGCCGGGCACAAGATGACCCATATGAATTTTCACGGTGCCTTGGGCAATATGGCCTTTGTTGACAGGCCTTTGGCCGAGATGCTGGTCGATGCGGTGGCATCCTTCAACCACGATCTCATCCTGCTTTGTCTGGCCAATACCGAATTTTCAAAAGCTGCCGAGAAAAAAGGCTTCAAAACAGCCAATGTCTTTCTGGCTGACCGGGCCTATGATGATGATGGCATTCTGGTCAAACGTGGCCTGCCGGGGGCGGTGATCGAAGATCCAGAAGCGGTTAAACAGCGGGTGAAGCAGTTTCTCGATGACGGGGCGATCCTCTCCATCAATGGCAAGCGTTTGACCACACCGATTCACACCATATTGGTGCATGGCGACACGCCGGGATCCGTGACATTGGCCAACACGATCCGCAGCCTGATCCAAGATGAAGGCCATGCCCTGACCCCACTCTCGCAGATGGATCTCTAGTCAATAGATGCCTGATCGCCGAAGCTCTGCGGCTCAATCGCACTGTGTGACTGAGCCGCGGATCATCAATTCCGGTGTTAGGCGGATATGCTCTGTTACCTGGCTGCTTCCAACACCGTCCTGATCGAGAATACGCAGCAGCAGCTCTGCGGCTTTTTTGCCGATCAGAACCGGATCCACCCCGACCGTTGCAATGGGCGGATGAGTGAAACGGGAAATCTCGAAATTGCCAAAGCCTGCCAGACCGATCTGGTCAGGAATGGTCACTCCCCGTTCCACCAGCGCGCTCATCGCGCCAAAGGCAGCGGGATCTGAAACACAGAAAATGCAGTCTGTATCCGGGAATGCGTCCAGCAGTCTGTTGCATGTATCCGCTGCCGCTTCCAAGCTGATTGGCATGGTCGCGGTATGGGTGACGCGATGGGCGGACAGTCCAGCATCCTGCATGGCTGCTGTAAATCCTTCGCGGCGCGCTCCGGCGCGGCTTCCTTCGTCATTGACTTCGCCCAAGAAAGCGACCCGTTGATAGCCCTTTGCCAGAAGGGCCCGCGTCATATCGTAGGCTGCCTTGAAGTTGGAAAAACCGACCGTATGCTGTACCGCATCATCCGGGGTCTCCCACAATTCAATCACTGGAATAGTAACCTTATCCAACCGCCGTCTGGCCTCTTGCGAGTGGCCGTCATAGCATAAGATCAAAGCTTCGGGCCGATGCCGCAGCATTGTCTCAATCAGCTCTTCTTCCTTGTCTGGCAGATAATCCGTATAGCCAAGCAGGAGTTGTTTGTCGGCTTTTTCCAGTTCGAGCGTCAGGATGTGAACGGTTTCAGCCAAATGCTGGTTATTCAGGGAAGGCAAAAGCATGGCGACAAATCCCGATTTCCGGGAAGACAGACTGCCTGCCGCCTTGTTGGGCACGTAGCCCAGCTGATCTACCGCTTGCTGAATGCGCAGGCGGGTTTCTTCGGTGACGAAGCTGACATTGCGCAGAGCACGCGAGACCGTCATGGGCGAAACACCCGCGGCCTCGGCCACATCCTTGATCGTCACATGAGCTTTGGTGGACCGGCGAGCCATCGGTGCAATCTCTCCAAACAGGCATAGTCTCAAGATGTTGGCTAACATCCATGGCAACAGAAGACAAGCGGCTGCTGATTACAGGGAACAAGAAAGCGGAAGGCCGCGAAAAGACCATTTCGGTCCAAATATGTGCCTTCCGCTTTTCTCACCCCCGCTCACCGCGAGAAAGCCATTACGATCATCAAACGTCAAACAGAGGCTCACCACTCAGTATGGAAGCTGCCTTGTCGGTCGAGACGCTCATAGGTATGGGCGCCGAAATAATCTCTCTGAGCCTGCAATAGATTGGCTGACGAACGTTCTGTGCGATATCCGTCATAATAGGCCAGCGCCGAGGAAAAGGCCGGAACCGGTACGCCTTGATCAATGGCCAGTTTGATCATCGCGCGCCAAGCCGTCTGACCGTTGGCCAAATACTCGGTAAAGGGCTCGGCGCACATTAGATTGGCAAGAGACGGCGTCTGTCGATAGGCTTTGGCAATATCATCCAGCAGATCAGCACGGATAACGCAGCCACTGCGCCAAATGTCTGCAACATCGGCGAGATCGGTCTGCCAACCATGGTCTTTGGATGCTGCCGCGATCAGCGATAAGCCTTGTGCATAGGCCACGATCACCGCACAAAGGGTTGCATCCCTCAGGCAACCGATCGAAACATCGCCAGCAACGGCAGATTCGCAAATTGGCCCATGAAGTCGCTTGCTGGCGTCAACCCGTTGCTCTTTCATTGAGGCCATAGCGCGGGCAAAAACGGCTTCTGCGATGGTGTTGGCTGGCACGCCATAATCAAAGGCGGCTTGCGAGCTCCATTTGCCGGTGCCCTTCTGTCCCGCCTTGTCCATGATGATGTCGACAAGCGACCCTTTTGCCAAATAATCGCTGCGCGCCAGCACTTTGGAGGTGATCTCGACCAGATAGGAAGACAGGGCGGTTTCGTTCCATTCGGCAAAAATGCGGCTACACCATTCATTGTCGAGGCGGAAAACATCACGCATGACCAGATAGGATTCCGCCAGAATTTGCATGATCGCATATTCAATGCCGTTGTGAACGGTCTTGACGAAATGCCCTGCCCCGTCGCTGCCCACCAGAGCGCAGCAAGGGGACTGATCGAACTTGGCCGCAATGGCTTCCAGCATCTCAGCACAATTGCCATAGGCCGTGGGATCACCGCCAGCCATCATGGACGGACCATGACGCGCGCCTTCCTCGCCACCCGAAATGCCAAGCCCGAGGAAGCGCAGCCGCAAGGAGCGAAGATTTTTCTCGCGCCGGATCGTTTCCTCGAAATGCGAATTGCCACCATCGATCAGACAATCATTGGCTTCCAGCAGGGAAGCAAAGGCATTGATTTGCTGGTCAACGGTCTCGCCAGCCTTGACCATCAGCAGCAAACTGCGGGGGGGCTTTAGGGCATTGACCAGCGCCTTTTCACTGGTCGCCAGAAAGATATTGTCCGCCAGCTCCGGCGCTTCTTTATCGCGCAATTGCGCCGTCAGGCTTTCGCGGGCCTCTGGCCACGGGTCGAAGGCGGCGACGAAATATCCCTTTTCGGCAAAATTCAGTGCCAGATTGCGCCCCATCACACCCAAGCCAACAATACCGATGCTTTTACGCTCCATAATCACCTCGACTAATCACCACATATCCTTGATATAGTCATAATATGTTATCGATATCATTTTGAATATCATCGATATGTGGTGTCATATGGTTTCCTTATAGACTTTAAATTCAAAACTCTATTTGAACTT
The DNA here is from genome assembly GCF_003324485.1 of Cohaesibacter intestini. Lineage (NCBI taxonomy): Bacteria > Pseudomonadati > Pseudomonadota > Alphaproteobacteria > Hyphomicrobiales > Cohaesibacteraceae > Cohaesibacter > Cohaesibacter intestini. The sequence goes on from NZ_QODK01000009.1 coordinate 20,116, forward strand.
TCATGGAAATATTACGATCCAATGCAGCCTCAAATGCATCAACCGCCTGCTCCAACAGGAAGCAGCCAGTCAGAAGTGGCGTAAAGTTGACACGACCAGAATCGATCAATTCAACAGCCCAGGCGAATTCCTCGAAGAAGCGGAAGGAACCGCATAGCTCGATTTCCTTGGCAACCACAACATTCTGCGGCAAGGTCACATCCCCACCGAGGCCGAGCTGCACCAGCCGTGATCTGGGGCGCAAGAGATCCAAGGCCGAAACAATGGCTGACTGGTTGCCGGAGCATTCGAAGCAGACATCAAAATAGCCCTTACCCCGCGCATAAACATCCAGCTCGTCACCCGAAGTCGCCACATTGATCGCACGATCCGCCCCCATGGCTTGTGCTCGCGCCAAAGCGCCATCAACAATGTCCGTGACAACAATCTCCATCGCACCATGCAGTTTTGCAGCAGCAACAACCATCATGCCGATGGGACCGACACCTGTCACCAGCACCCGCTTGCCGATCAGGCTCCCAGCGCGCTTAACCGCATGCAACGCCACTGAAAATGGCTCTGCACAGGCAGCCTCATGCACATTACTGCTTTTCGAAAAAGCAAAGCATTGCTTTGCTTTAGCAACAACCTTCTGGCTGAAAGCACCATGCACATGGGGCATGCGCATCGCACTGCCATAAAAGCGCATATCAATACATTGATTGTGCATAGCCGCCCGACAATAGGCACAATCACCACAAGGGAGGCTAGGATTGATCGCAACCAAATCCCCCACTTTGACATTGGCAACAGCATCCCCCGCCTGACGCACGATACCAGACACTTCATGCCCAAGGATCATCGGCATCTGAATGCGGACCGCGCCAAAACCACCACGATTGTAATAGTGAAGGTCAGAGCCGCAAATGCCACCAACCGCAATATCAACCAGCACATCGTCCGCACCGACCTGACCCAGTTCGGTAGTTTCCAGGCGAATATCCTTTGCGCCATAACAGATGATGGATTTCATTTTCCACTCCCAATTCAACATTTCTCGCCATGCGGCCGTTCCACTTGCAACACACACAGACTCAGATCCCACCAATCCTCTTCGCCACATCAGGCCCTGAGCGTATCAACCGCACAGCAAGAGACTTGACATCATGATTTCTTTTGTATGATAACGTTATCATATCATCATGCAAGTGTATTTTTATACTTGAAGCAGGAAAGGGAGTTGTGGTGAATATCGACAGACTATTCGGCCTGAAAGGCAAGAAGGCACTGGTCACCGGATCTGGACAGGGCATCGGATTTCAATTGGCCAACGGCCTTGCAGACGCTGGGGCCGAAGTCATTCTCAATGACATCGACCCAAAGCGGCTTGAAAAAGCAGCCAAATCGTTGCACGACCGCGGTGCAACGGTGCACACACTTGGCTTTGACGTAACCGATCCAGAACTGGTCGCCAAAGCAATCGACGGCTTCGAGGCGGACATTGGCCCCATTGATATCTTGGTCAACAATGCCGGCATGCAACATCGGGCGCCGCTGGAAGAGTTTCCCGTCGATGCGTTCGATTTTCTGATGAAGCTGAATGTCAATTCGGTCTTCTATGTTTCAAAGGCCGTTGCCAAACATATGATCGAACGCAAGGCGGGCAAGATCGTCAATATTTGTTCGGTCCAGACCTCTTTGGCTCGCCCTTCCATTGCCCCTTACACCGGATCAAAAGGAGCCGTCGCCAACCTGACCAAGGGCATGGCAACTGACTGGGCAAAATATGGCCTTCAGATCAACGGCTTGGCCCCCGGTTATTTCAAAACCGAACTGACATCCGCACTTGTGGCCGACGAAGAATTCACTGCATGGCTGAGCAATCGCACACCAGCCGGGCGCTGGGGCGAGGTCAGCGAACTGGTTGGCGCTTGTATTTTCCTCAGCTCCGAAGGCTCCTCTTTTGTGAATGGACACATTCTGTATGTCGATGGCGGTATCACAGTCTCACTCTAAGCCATTGCCCATCATCATTGTTATGGGCGTTTGCGGTTGCGGCAAATCCACGATTGGCGAAAAGGTGGCGGCGCTCTATGGCCTTCCCTTCATGGATGCCGATGACTATCACCCAAGATCGAATGTCGAGAAAATGTCCAAGGGCATTCCTCTGGGCGACTTGGACCGATGGCCTTGGTTTGTAAATCTGGCCGAAGCAATGAACGAGAAAACAACAGCAAGCGGCAGCGTTGTTTGTGGCTGCTCGTCACTCAAACGCAGCTACCGTGATCTGCTTGTCGAGAAACTCAATAAGCCGGTCCTTTTTGTCTATCTGGATGGGGACCGAGACTTGCTGCTGAACCGAATGTCGGCCCGAAAGGGGCATTATATGCCAACAAGTTTATTGGATAGCCAACTGGCGACGTTGGAAGTCCCGCAAGCTGATGAAAAAGCGCTGAAAATTCCAATTGACCAGAATATCGCGTCGATCGTTGATCAGATTAACACAGCTCTGACCTAAATGGCCGCTTGGTCCGCGAACATGAACAAAGTGGCCGGTTCACTCGGCCACTTTGATTTTGGTTTGGAAAAAATTGCGGCTCCAACATAGCAGGATGGAGAGAGCTTCAACACTTCAACGTTTTCGTCTTCGAACGTTCATGAAGTCCCTGACACAAGTGAGCGGCGAAATCACAGCAAGGGTCGCTTTGACACATCTCGATTCATTTAGGCGTGATCGGAGAATTGATCAACACAGTCATCACAGCGATCACAATTCATCAGACTGGCAGGCCTTGATCTGCTTCAGCATGTATAATCGCGACCGCCGCCACATAGCCTTGCGGTCTTGCTGTTTTCAATAACGGCCAATATCGGCGTTTTTTCTTGGAAAATAGCGATTTTTCAGTGCAAAGTGGGGATAGAATTAGTCAATCAGCATCTTGATGCATGCTGAAAATGCGCGTGATCAGCCTGTGATGGAAGTGATGACGGCGTTGATGGTAACAAAGAACACAATCCAAAGCGTTGACTGTTTTCGCCTTCGCAAAATGTGCTCAAATGATAGGCAGCTGATGGAAAGGTCAGGATTTCGCCATCCAAAAATGGTCTTACGCGGGAAAGACAAGTGTTCAAGAAAGACCTTCGTCACGGTATTTCGTCAGACCGCACGGAACCATATGGCTCTTATATCGCCCTCTCTTCGCCAGAAACGGGCAATATAAGAGCCACAGGGGCTTCACTCAGTCAGCGGAAAATCGATTATCGCCTTAAAAGCAGGCCGGGGCCAAAAAGCGCGGCCAATTCGATGACCAAAGCCAACAAATAAGGCAGTCGCATTTTATGGCTATCGCCATAAAGATGCATGTCTTCGAAGGCAAGAACCAGACCTGCAATCATTTGCGGCGGCCTTTCCAATTTCGATGACATTTGATCAAGTTGGCTCTGTGCGTCTTTTGCCTGTAATTCTGCTACCTCGGCTGCATTTTGAAGTTTTCTGGCTTTGGGGCCACACCCTCCATGCGCACATTCCTCGTCCGCTTCGGCCTGCAAGGCAATCGCTTGCAGGCGGAATTCTTTGACGTCAGCCTTCAGACTTTCGATTTTTTCCTGGTTTTGGTCAATCCGGCTGTTGATCAGTTGCCCTTGCGCAAATGAAGCAGACAACATTGAACTCGAGCACAAAAATGACACCGATGCCAACATGAAGCCAATCACGAAGTAAGGCACTGCCTGACCACACAGGTGCCTTGAGACGAGATTTATACCTTTGGCGACAAACAAGGGACGACCGAGATCCAGAGCCGCCATAATTGCCACTAGTGTTGACCTAAAAAAGAAATCTGAACCCGCAATCTCCCAGGCAAAGCGCACATTGATTGCGATCTGAGCCACCCAGATCAACATGCACACAGCGACTGAAAAGACCATGACGATTGTCGTCATGCGGCCAGGTCTGCTTGTTTTGAAGCCATTGGCTTTTTGCCACTTGCCCTTTTTCGTGCCAGCCTTGATCTTGCCGTCACGCTTACATTGCTGCAAAAGGCGTTGATGCACCTTTTCATCGTCGGCACCTTTTTGTCCAGCATCCGCAAGGGCCTGGACGAAATCTGCGGTATCAAAGGTTTCTGGTAACTGCAAAAGTGCATCGTCAAGATGCTGCATCAACACCGGCACATCATTATATGTTCCATAAGTCTCATTCTTGTCACTCATATTAACCCTATTCCTCGGCATTACCGATTACTCGTTTTACACTGAGGCTTTGAGCGTGATCGCTGCAGATCACATTTCTTCGCGCAGAAGCCCCGATTGGGAATTAGGGCGGATTTCAGAGTACCGGAAAAAATTAGTCACTTTTTTCATCTAATGACGATTTGACAGCATCGAGCTCATCAATACGCGCCCCGTTCCTTTGCTTGGCGGGCGATTTCAAGAGCAAGATTCAGTCGCTTTTGCTTGTCTTCGAGCTTTTCGATCTCAGCGTGGATCCTTTCAAAATGGGGTAACAGCCATTCTTCGCCATCCGCAATCAACATGGCTGCCTTCTCGCGAGCGGAACGCAGGCGTGCCAGATAAATCTCCGTTTCACTTTGGGGTTGGCTTTTTGTTGCTCTATTGAGATCGGATAGTCCGCATTTCGGACCTATTTCGCATAATGAGGTCATGTCAGACCATCCATGCAAGGCATCTGCTGGGCCGCATTGGACAGCATCCACGACTGGCAGCCGGGCTGCCTGCCATGGATTGGCACTCTCTCCAAATTAGTCGTTGAGAATTGCGATGCCATAACGCCGAGATCCCATCTCTGATCGCAGGATTGCGATCAGGGCCAGCGCCACGTCATGCACCGGCCTACATCAAGGACCTATGGCGATTTTGGATCAAACCCAAACGGACTCGTGATTTTTTTAGCGTTCGTAGAGATAAAATGGAAAAAATCGCAGATTTCAGCCAACTTGCGCGACACTTTTCCTGATAATTATCATAGAAGTTTCAGTCTTCGTGCCTTCTTTGGTTCATCTAAAGCACTGCAAATAGACAATCAATCCTGTCAATACTGTCCTGTTGGTCAGCATCGAGCCAAAAATTCCGATTTTAACTAGACATGATCTGTCAAAAATAGCTTAACCTTGGGAAATAGGGCAAATGGCAGGACAACCCAAACGGATTTGCAAATTTCTTTCGATTTATTTTCCATCAACCAAGACGGGCGTTCGCATTACCACCTATCGAGCGCCATTACCTGTCCAGCCCCTTCGTTAAACTACGCGCATTCCCTTATAAATTTAACCGAAGCAAAATTTCCGTTCCAGCGGGATCGCCCTATTTGCTTTTTCGGGCCGCGGTCACTTGCTCTTTTTTGCCGTGATGCCCGCCCCTCTAACTGGAAACACCTAAGGTTAACTTTATGAAAAACTCTCGTCTTAAACAGGTAAATTCAGTGTTGTGTGTGTCCTGCATGCACTTAAGCGATCGGAAGTGCATTTGAACTACCACACTCAAACCATGGAAAGTAAAGATAAATGAATAACTTATTAGATCTGCCCCTGCCAATATCGGTATCTGAAGAGGATCAACCCAAACCCAGAACACTTGAGGATCTGCTTGCACATTTGCAAGAACGAACAGACCTCAGTGACGAGAACAAGGCGCGTTATGCATCTGCGATCAAGCGGGCCGGCTTCATTCGGAACAAGCCCTTGTCATCTATCCAGGCTTCTTTGGATCTTGTCGAGATCACCTTCCCCCTCGATGGCTTTGATCCAAGCAGGTGGGCCACCCCAGAAGCCTACCGTCAGTTTCGCCGTCGCCTTCAGGCCGCCCTCAAGGATTTCTTGGGCGTCTATAAAGCCCTTGAAGAGGCACGTGCCCAGCAAGATGGTTGGTATCATTTGCTTGATGCGCTTGATTGCCACGCACCGGATATCCCGGAACTGGATGCTTATCGCAAAACGAATTTTGTTGCGGTTCGAAGCCTTGCTGATTTCATGCGAACTGAAAATGTCCAACCACAGGCCATCACCGGCGACATCGCCAATCGTTTGTATCTTAAATGCCCGACGCGCATGCGGGATTCCTATCGCCGAGCCATGGCGTTTCTTGACAAGCTCCGCGAATATGATTTTGCTCGCCCCCATCTGCCTCTGGGCAGCATCGACTTTTCAGCCAGCCGTTTGCGTCAGCAGCAAGAGCCTATCCCGCCACATTGGCAGGAAGATTTTGAAGCGATTTATGCGGTGTTGGCTGATGAGGATTTCGATCCTATAGATAAGGAGTTTGCCGGTCGCAGCCCCGAAACGCAAACCCTCTTCAACTCGACGATGAACTCCATCACGCGCACGTACCTCAATGTGCATCCCGAAACTGACACCAGTCAACCTTGGGATCTTATTTTCACCCGCGGCGATGTGATTACTGAAATGTGCAATCTGATGGTTGCCCGCTGTCAGTTGCCAGCAGGCGATAATCGCAAGATCCAACCACGGACCGCGAGAAAATACCTCAATAAGTACAAACGCGTCCTCCATGAACTGGACGCGGACCCGAATGCCCTTAAAGAATTTACTAAGGCACTTAAAAACAATCCTATCCTGATTGAGGGCAAAGATGCCGAAGAAGAAATGGCCGAAGCCAATAAGCGGTTTTGTGAAAATTTGTTTGAATCCACCCCCCTCACAAAGCGATTTTTCAACTCACCATTTGCCTTTCAGGATGCTGCCATGGAAATGGAAACGGTAGCCAGTGCACAAGGGCGTCCATTGACGAAGAATGAACTGGTGACATACCGCTGGCTCGGTACTTGCGCGGCCTTTTGCGCCATCGAAATCGGCGGAGCACCAATCCGCTGCGAAAATGCCATGGGCCTAACACTTCATGGCACTGATGCGCATATCATGATGCCCAAGAGCAAGAAGGATCCCATAAAGCTTAGGATCCCGCCGGGCAAAGTCAAAAACAAAAAGGGCATCAAGGTTGAGATACACCCGGGCAAACAGGACTATCTGGGAGTCTTGAACTGGTATCTTGAGACCATCAGGCCCTTGTATCAGCACGCGGCAAACAACCCGTATTTCTTTCCAGCACCGGAAAGTGCCACAAAGCCAATGGATGAGAGCTATTTTAGCGAACGTTATTCTCTCTACACACGCACGGTCCTCAACCTGCCCATGACTCCTCAACAAATGCGCCATGGGCAGGCGTCACTCTTACTTCGGGCACATCCCGAAAAGATCGTGGTCATTGCAAAGCGCCTCGGCGATACGGTCAATACGGTTTTGACCTATTACGCATGGATCGAGGAAGTGGAACAGATGCAAGCCGGCCAAGAACTGATTGCGGAGATGATCGATGAATAATGGAAACAAAAAAGTCAAATTGAACACAGAAGCAGCGAACACCCCATCCAATGACGAGTTGCTCGCTCCTTATGAGACGATGCCAACATTCGGTCAGTTGGACGATGGACACAAAAAGCGATTTGCCAAGTTTTTGCGCTTCACTCATCTCCACGGAATAAGCGTCATCACCAAACAGACCTTTTTAGATTATTCGGCAAAGCACGAGCCGCCAAATACGCTGTTTGCCTTGAGAACGACGTTCAACATCCTGTTTTCCGGTCATCCGGTCATTGGTCCGGCCCTGCAGGCAGCGATCACCGAAAAGACGATTGCATATGACAAGGCCCACAGGAAACCGCGAAAAAAGGCGAAGAGAAAGCCAGCAAAGTTTCGAAGCCCTGTGACGGAATGGCCCGTCCCATGGCTGCAAACCTGGGCCCAGTTGCAAAATGGTCATCGCCCTTCTGGCGGCAGAGCATTTTCAGAGAGTTTGCTGGAAAATATGCAAGATGTCATCAGCGAGTATGTCTGGACCCTCAAAACCGCAGGCGTTCCGGTCGTCATCGATGCCGCGGGTGTACGCATTCTTGAACAGACGAAAAAAGATCGAGCTCCGTCTGCAGAAGAAGCCGCTTATAAGAATCAGGGGTACCGTGCCCGTACCTTACAAACCGCAACAATGCGATTACGCCAGTTTGGAAAAGAGCTTGGCATCAACCCTCAGATTCTGGCCGACTTTAATAAGCATATCAACAAACACGAAGGCGATGCGGCCGCAGAAAGCCCCCAGAAATTCGGCCGATATGAACGCTTACCCTCTTATAAGGAGATTTATCGGCTTGCTTGCCAGCTCCTCAAGGACAGCTCAATTGCCACACATCGAAAGACAAAGAACAAGTTGCGCAATCAGGCTGCAATCATCGCGCTTTGGCTCTTTATACCACTGCGCATAACAGATGGCTTGTTGCGGTGGGGTGACGACATCACCTATGACACCGAAACAGGCCAATATAAAATCAGTGTGGCCACCAACAAAACTGGTCAGCCGGTCAGATCACCGCTAAACCCAAAACTCAACAAATTCTTTGATATTCTGGTGTTTGACGAGGTCAACCCCGAAGTCGGAGCCGGATGGCTCAATCAAGAAAGACAGAGACTGATTGCTGCAAAAGCCCCTGTGTTTCACGATCATTTGGGTAAAATGTATGTCAAAAAGCGACCGTCCAAGGTTTGGCGTGAACACTTCGGAACTGGCGATCACATCGCACGAACGATGGCTCATACCGAGCTTGGCAAACGCGGTGCAAAAGGCGTTGCCATCGCAATGGCGCTCTGTGCCCAACGCGATGTCAAAACCAGACTGGCCTATCAGGCTGACGCCTTGAGTGATGCCCTAATGTTAGAATCCCAATCATTGATGGATCAATTGGTGGCAAATACCTTGTCGTCGCCAGACGAGGATGCGGTGGAAGGAGATAAAGGCGAAAACACCAGGTAACTTACGTTTCCATCGCAATCCAATCAAACAAAGCCCCCCTTGCAACGTCCTTTGCAAGGGGGGCTTTTTACGGTCGAAAACCGGATGACACATCCAGGCAAAAACGGCATTGCCAAACATTGCTTTCCATAACTCGTCCTCCTCACGCCACCGCGCGGGGTCAAGAGACGTTCACTCTCTCGACACTCTCTCCCAAAAAACACTGAGCAACCCCAAAGCAGGCAACCTGGTTTCACGCAGCAGTCCTTGTGACGCCGCGCTCAATCAGGTTCCCCTCCAAGGAGAAAAGAACAAGAAGAAGCAGGTGTCAGATTCTCAACCAAACCGGAGACATCCATGACCACTGCAATCAATCCCTTCGATTCCCAAACAAACCACTGGCCAGCAACCATCAACTGGGCGAACATCGTTGCCTTTGATCTTCCGTCCCGTCGCTATGACATCGGACAACAGACACCCCATGGCCATCCATGGCTTGTCGTCGATGTAAATGACATTGTTGGTGCGCGATACATGACATTGGCTCCGGGCAATGCCATTGGCAAATTGCCACATCGCTCACAAGAAATCCTTGTTGCCCGCTCCGAAGCTCTGAAATCTGCGGGCTTACAGCAACCCATGATTTTCAACTGTCGTGGTCTTGTTCTTGTCTCGGTATCGAACAAAGGCCTCGTTTTGAATTCAACCGGCACACCGATAATCGGGCGGCTTGTCGGCGAAGAACGTCATTACCTCAATAATGTAAGAGCTCGCCTTCAGGCCTTCTCCGACATGAAGACTATACGTCGTTCTGATCGCAAACGAAAACTTCAATCCGCAACCCATAGCGTTGCTTCGAACCGTTCAGGCCCGGCCATTCTGGCGCCTATGGCTATCAAACAGAACCTTGGCCGATAAACCAAACCGCAATGTAAAACCTATCCGGTCCTTACAGGTTAAGGACCGGACCTGCTTGAAGGCACCCAATCCCCAGTCACTATAGATTTAGGAATAAACCATCATGAACAATCAAACAGAACATTGCCCTGAATTGGAAACATCATCCGAGCTGCATGACCTGCTTCGGCTCAAGGAAATCGCCATCGACGCGGTCGAGTGGGCAAGACTGGCGATCCGTCAAATCGAGACCGATGGCAACATAGACCCCGAACAGATCGCAGATAGCAAAAAGCTGCTGAAAAACGCCATCTCGAACTGGCGTGTACTAGATGATGAATTCAGAGATGCCATCGATAAAGTCGCCGAACACATCCCCCGTTATGACTTCGATCACAAAGGCAAACGGTCGCTAAACCATACATTCCAAACTTTGCTCAATGCCTATAACAAATCCCTTTATGTGGCAGATGCGCTGGCTGCTGAGCGTGCCATCAGACAAATCCGCATCAAGGATGAACCTCCATCACCTCGTGTTTGGTGAATCATCAAGTTTGATTACGGACAAGCCTTGCCGCTTTCTTGGCGGCAGGCTTGTACGGCCTTTTCAGATTTTTGCCATTTCACATAACAATATCTGGCTTTCACTAATCAATCGGACAGGCAATCGCGACCCTTCTTGAAAGGCCGAAGAAGATCAGAAGCCGCCGCCCGTTTTAAAACCACCACCACGTGAGCCGCCGAAGGTGCCGCCCCAATGGCCGCCCATGGTCCCTCCGAGCGTGTCATGGACCCCACCGCGGCGAGTCCGCCGCCCTGCGCCCGGCCCCTGACGATAGCCGCTGCGAAGAGCATCGCGCAGTTCCCGAGACGACAGTGCTCCCTTGAGAATGCCGCCAATGACATCTCCGATCAGCTGATCATTGGCGAAGCCGCCGCCCCGGCGGTTATAGCCTTCGCGCCTGAAGTCATTGGCAGAGCGTTCAAGTTCCGCACGCTTGCGGGCAATGTCCATAGCGGTCTGCCGGGCCTTGTCCACTTCCTGCTTTTTCTTGACGATTGCCTTTTCGATTGACTGCAGGCGCATCACGATCTGGTCATCTTCGCTCGTTGGGGTATCAAGCGCATCATGCAACAAGGTGCGCAGTTCCTGTCTTTGCAAAGATTGGGCGAGATCGGACAGAGCCTTGGAAAGCGCGGAGTCTGGATGGTCCGCCAACAGATCCGCCCGGTCCTCAGAGCGTGTCTTGAGTTCATCTTCCAGCGCAAGGATCTGGTCCTCAGTGGCTTTAAGCGCCTGCTCTGCCTCGGTGAGCGCGGTTTCCTTGCTCGCAATGCCATCAGCTTCCAGAGTGGCCCGTTCCAATGCCGCCAGTTTGGCCTCTTCCTCTTCCAATTCGATTTTAAGACGATCGGCATGTTCGCGCAGGCGTTTGGGAATTTCGGTCAGGGTGAAATAATTCTGTCTTGCCGGCTCGTACTTGACCACACGGGCGACATAGTCATCCCCCATGCGGACGAGCCCACCGGCAGCATATTTCGAGGTGCCATAGCCCCGCTGCCACAAATAGACAAACAGTTTGTCTGCAAGATAGGGCTTGGATTTCTCTTCGCAATCCTGCTCCGATTGCAGCGCTTTTTCTTCCGCAGCCAGCATCCGTGCTTCTGCCCCTGCGGCTTTCGCATCCTGCGCTTGCCAGACCACATCCTCAGCCATGCGGCTCTCGGTTTGTGACTCAAGATCACGGATGCTGCTGACCACATCGGCAACATGGGCCTCACGCTCGGCCCGCTCGGCCCGCGCCGATTGCAAGTCTGCGCCAAGCTGATCAAGCTGTTCAGCGAGTGCGGCGAGTTGTGCTTTTTGAGCCTCGACTGCTGCCATCGCCTTGCGCTCGGCCATATCGAGCCCGCCGACAGCCTGCTCTTGTTGCAGGCTATCAAGGCGGACCTTGGCCAGCGATCTGAACAGAGTGGATTGCTCTGTTTGCAGGCTGGCAAGCTCGTCTGATGCCGCTTCAACGATGCGGGTCATCTTGTCTTCGTCATCCCGCAGACCATACCCGGCCTGTTCGATGGAATTTAGGGTATCTACAACGCTCAGCATGACGATTCTACCAGTTTGTTATCGCACCGCCAGAGACGTGCATGGCATAGTTGGGCTCAAGCGCCCCCCTTGGCTTCGTGGCCAGAATATTCTTCTGAACGATGCCATCATCCACCTTGTCATCACGCACGGCATTGTAGGTGGCTTGTGGGACACGAACGCCCCACTTTTTGACGATCTCTGACTTGTTTGTCTCCTCATTGAGAATGGGGAAAGACAACAAAGCGCCATCCGAAGCGACGGCTTCGACAATCAGATAATAGTTGCGCGCCCCGCTATTGACGTCAGGAATGCGATAGACGCCACTGCGTTCATTGGCTCCGGTCACGATCCGCAGATCATAGCTTTGAACGAGCATTGACCGCACACTGTCCAGTGTCGCAAGCGCTCCCTTTGCGGCGACCGCATCGGAGCGTGCAAGGGCAGCTTGGGCGTCCAGCTGCAACTGCTCAACGCGCTTGCGGGCGGCTTCTGTCTGGGCCTCGGCCATTGCGACCTTGACCGCATTTGCGATCTCGGCTGGCAGGGTTTGGTTCAGTTCAATCCGGGCTGCTTCGGCCTGACGCTCGGCTGAAGCCTTCTGCCAGACGGAAAACCCGACCCACAAAAGGACAACCACAACAAGCCCGGCAAGACTTGCTGCGATCAAGCCTCGGCGGATCCAAAGACCAGCCAATGTGCGCGAAAGCCCAGCCGGTGTCGGCTCATAGGTAAAGCGGCTCTCCTTAAGGGCCTTGATGCCTTCTTCGAGAATGCGATCCGACACCTCCAGACCCTGACTTTCATAAAGATCGCGCAAGCGATCCTTCAGGACGCTGTCCCGACCATCCTGAGCCAGCTCCCTAAGGGCAACATCTTCATGGTGTCGCAATGTGTCAACGACATCCATGGCCAGCATCACCTCGTCGAGGGCTGGCGCAGAATTGGATTTGTTCATCTCAGTCGTCCGCTTATTCTGCGTCCAGCATCAAAGGCAGAGCCTTGCCTTCGGTCGCCAGCCGCGCCAGCCGCTTCTTGCCATCCTCGACCGCTTGGCGAATTTCCTCGCTGTTGCGGGTCGAAAGCTCGCGCATCTCACCCACGATCTCGACCGAGCGGACCTGAAAATTGATGACGCTATCGACCAGCTTCTTGACGGCATCGGCGCGAATGGTGGGCCCATAGCCTGCTTTGAGTGCCTCTTCCTGCACCTTGCCACCAATCTCGGCCAGCACTTCGAGCGACTTCGAGACACCCTCTTTCATTTCATTCAGGGTCTCGGTTGCTTCATGCAAGCCAAACAGGCCGGTGAAGGAGGCCTTCAGCGCAGTCAGAACGGATTCGTTGGTCGAGAAGAAAGACACCGCCTGCTGATAGACCCGCTCTTTGGCATTGGTGGTCTGCATCAAACGCGCCATGACCACGTCGGAGGTGTTGTAGCTGATGGTCAAATTGTCGGCGAGATCCTTGGCAATCTGATAGCGGCTTTCTTCATTCTGCACCTTGCGCAAATGTTCATCACGCGTTAGCTCCAGCTTGGCCCGGCCGGCAACGTCTCCGTCTTCCGGGAAGGCAGCAACCGCATCCGAAGCACCTTTCAGCCCAGCCTTGGCTTCGTCCAGTTTGCCTTCTGCGGCCTTGAGAATTTCCAAAGCGGCCACTTCGCCATGCTTCAGGGCGCCACGGAAATCCCGATAAGCTTCAAGGATGGTCTGCTCGCGTTCGATATTGGCCTTGGTATCGCGGGACACCTCCAGATAGGTATCCTTGATCTTGTCAAAACGGGACGCAATGTCGCCGCGAGAAATTTTCATCCACGCATTGGTTGCCCGCTCAAACACATCAATCTTGCCATCTTCAATCTGGTCCACCATGGATTTGGCATCGTCACGGATGGAATTGAAGGCTTCCGAAATCTCTTCGTAGCGCTGCCCGATGGACATTTGCGAAACCTGCTCGCGCACCACTTCATTGAAAATGCTCATCTGCTGCAAGGTGCGGGTGATAATCGCGATCTTGTCAGGCTCAATGTCTGCAATCTTTTCAAGCAGACCGACAATCGGGGTTTCTTCTGTTTCATCATGCACAAGACCAAGATCTTTCAAGGTGGTCATTGCCTTGTCCAGATATTGAAGAGCGGAGCTAGGGACGATTTCGGCCATATTGGAGCCTCATATATGGTTCGGGATGATGCGGGTAAACCGGGTCAATCGGCGATTAAATTCAATGACTATCAAAATTCACTGTCTGAAGACTATTCAGGATTGTCTGGTCGATCCACTAATAAATCGGGGACACGACTATAGTGCGACATCAATGCGGCAATTTCACGTGCTGCGCCTCCAATGGACCATGCGCGCGTAATGCTTCTCTGCCTCAACACAGCCGGGATGGACTGCGTTGTCCAACAGATTTAACCGATAAGACAGTGTCGCACGTCGGGTCCCGAAGTAGGACATCTTGAGCCAAAGCTGCGAAACCCGAGATCCATTTGCATATATCCGATACCCCGCCCGCAAGATAGACACGCACATCCGTGCCGAAACACTCATACTGCCTCGCTTATGCAGCCGCTTTTTCGCATCAAAGGCAGCCCAATGCGGTATCTCGTCACCCAAAACGAACCTTTAAGCAACTTCCCCATTGCTGCTGTTCGAGCGAAGCGCAGCAGTTTTGGGAGGCTCGACGCTCCCTCATTCCGGAGTTGGGAGCAGCTTTGCCATTTTGCGCAGGTTCTGTGCTGTGGCTGCCAGTGTGAACTCGTCTTTTGCTCCATTTGGTCCTTGAAGACGCAATCTGTTCAGCCCCATGATCTTCTTCATATGAGCGAACAGCATCTCCACTTTGCGCCTGGCGCGCCTTGAGGCGATAAAGTCATCGGTATCTGCCAGATCTCGGGCGAAGTCTCGCGCTCCTTCATGGATCGATCTGGTGATGTGTCGGGTGGCTGTGTTGGGGCAGCATCTGAACTTCAATGTGCAGTTTTGACAGTCCGCTTTAGCAGCACGATATCGGATATTTTCATCACCCTGCACCTTGGGCCGGATTGTCTGGAATTGACGGCGACTGGGCAGCAAGTCTTTGCCATCAGGGCAAATGTATCGGTCATTCTCGTAGTCGAATTTGAAGTCGGTCCACGAGAATGTCTGGTCGAGCCGTTGCGATCTGTCGAGAACCGGAACATGTGGCTCGATACCTTTTTCATGAACCAGCCAAGCAAGTGTTTCGGCATTGCCATAAGCGCCATCACCGACGAAGCGTTCTGGGTATATACCAAACTTCTCCTCAACACGATCAACCATATCCAGTGCGGCATTGACTTCCGCCTGCCGGATCGGCGCTGTTGTTTCAACGTCAACAATCACAGCATTATCCAAGTCCACCAGATAGTTGGTGGAATAGGCAAAGATCGAATAGGCCTTCTTTGCT
This sequence comes from Cohaesibacter intestini, assembly GCF_003324485.1. Lineage (NCBI taxonomy): Bacteria > Pseudomonadati > Pseudomonadota > Alphaproteobacteria > Hyphomicrobiales > Cohaesibacteraceae > Cohaesibacter > Cohaesibacter intestini. The sequence continues at coordinate 35,321 of NZ_QODK01000009.1, forward strand.
CCAGTAAAGCGTGCTGCCGGATCAACCGGCGAGAGCACCTTTGGCTTCACGGGCGTTGCAGCGCCGAAAGCGGCATCATCAAGGGTCTCAGAGTATTCTTCTGTCGCCCGCGTGATCCGTTCTGGCGTCCAATCTGATGCTTCAACTTTGTTCAGCCGCTTTGCATCAGCTTGCACGATGGAAGCATCAACGCCCAAAGCCTCCCCACCGACAAGCCCCTCTGCGATGCAGCGGGCCAACACCAGTTCGAAGAGATGGCGGAAAAGATCGCTATCCCGGAAACGGCCATGTTTATTCTTGGAAAATGTCGAATGGTCAGGAACAGGGTCATCCAAGTCCAAACGGCAAAACCATCTATAGGCCAGGTTCAGGTGAACTTCCTCACAGATGCGCCGCTCGGAGCGAATGCCCATAATGTAGCCGACCAACAACATCCTGATCATCAGTTCTGGATCAATCGAAGGGCGGCCCTGGCTGCTGTAATAGGGAGCAAGGAAAGATCTGACCTCACTCAGATCAAGAAAGTGGTCGACCTTCCTGAGTAAGTGGTCAGAAGGAACGTGACTTTCAATCGAAAACTCATAAAAGAGTGCTGCCTGCGCAACTTGTCTTGGCCCCAGCATTCCCAAATCCCCCCTTTTCCTAAAAGGATTGAATCAGGACCAAGCGATTACTTCAAGAGCGACTTTTTCAACACCATTCGGACATTTGAGACATTCGCTGCAGCGCCGAAGTTTAATGGCACCAGTGTGCGCTTTTGGCAAATCTGGGCGGCAGGATAGCTGCCATTTTCCGCAGGTGCGAGATCACCGCATCCATCGGCGAAAGCGGTCATTCGAGGTATCTCGGTGCCAGCCCTGGCGGCAGCGGCATCGTCGGGCGGGTTGAGGACATTTCCCGCTGGTGCGAGATCTTGAAGGATGGCTGCTGGATTGGGTTCGTGAAATCCATTCAGGAGCCAATGCCCCAGCAGACTTTTCGGAAGAAAGCCTGCCCATGTATGACCGACTTTGCAATTCTTTCCTCGTCTACTTGGCCATATCTGCATTTTGGTTTATATCATCTTCGAATAATTCTGTTTGATTTCGAATTTTGCCTTTCAAGGTGATACATCGAGAAGAATGAGACCTGCTGCAATATAGAAACATTTAGTATGCGGGCATCTTTGGGAAGGACAAACACATGATTGACATGGAACGCGTTGCAGTCGCCATCCGGGCCTTTGAGGCTGGCGAGATTGTTGTCGTCACCGATGATGATGACCGCGAGAATGAAGGCGATCTGATCGCATCAGCGACCAAGATTACACCGGAGCAAATGGCCTTTTTCATCCGTTATACGTCCGGCATTGTCTGTGCCCCGATGAAAAAAGAGGATGCAGCCCGTTTGCATCTCGACCCCATGGTCGCCAACAACAACGCTCCGCTTTCAACCGCCTTTACGGTCTCAGTCGATTACAAGCATGGCACCACAACGGGGATTTCTGCAGAAGAACGCTGCATGACGGTCCATGCCCTTGCCAATTCCAATTGCGCCGCTGTTGACTTTGTCAGACCCGGCCACATCTTTCCGCTGGTTGCCAGAGAGGGTGGCGTTTTGACCCGCTCAGGCCATACGGAAGCTGCGATTGATTTGTGCGACCTTGCTGGTCTTGAGCCCTTTGGCGTTTTGTCGGAGTTGGTCAATGATGACGGGACGGTCAAGCGCGGTCCGGAAGTGACGGATTTTGCCAAGGAACATGGCTTGAAAATGGTGTCAGTTGCCGATTTGATCGCCTATCGTCAGCGCACTGAGCGTCTGATTGAGAAAAAAGAGACCTTCACTATGGAGACCCGTTATGGCAATGCCAAAGCGGTGACCTTCACAGCGCCTTATGATCAGGTTGAGCATCTTGCCCTTGTCTTTGGTGACATTCGCGATGGCAAGGATATCCCGGTCCGGCTGCATCAGGAGAATGTCTTGTCCGATGTCTTTGGTTTGACCGACAGTCTTAATCAGATCACAAAGCGCTTTAGCGAAGACCGGGGTGTTCTTGTCTATCTGCGGGATGGGTCACCCGGTGTGGTCCATAACTCTATGCGTCTTCGCGACGGGTTGGAGGCCGCTGAAGCCGAGGAGCATGGCACAGCACAAGGTCGCAAGGACGAATGGCGCGACATTGGTCTGGGGGCGCAAATCCTCAAGGAACTGGGCATTTCGTCCATTCGTCTGCTTAGCTCCAAAGAGCGCCATTATGTCGGCCTTGAAGGCTTTGGGCTGGAAATCACCGGCACAGACATCATTTGATGTTAGACCCAACGCAAATAGAGTGACTAAGGCCTGACAGATGACACGTCTGGACAGGACTTAGCCCTCAATGGAAAAGGCCCGTATCATTGATCCGGGCCTTTGTTATTCCATTTGTATCGATCAGGTCAGGCCGTCAAGCGCACCTGTTTGACCGCTTGCTTCCAGCCTTTGATGAGGCTTTGACGCGCGGCCTCATCCAGTTTCGGGGCAAAGTCCTTGCCCTTGCTTTGCATTGCGCGGATCGCGGCTAGATCTGGCCAGAAGCCCGTGGCCAAACCAGCCAGAAAGGCTGCGCCGAGTGCGGACGCTTCAGCACTGTCGCCAACAACAATGGGGTGGTCGATACAGTCAGACACCATCTGCATAAGGAAAGGATTTTTGCTTGGTCCTCCATCCACAAAGAGGTGCCCGATCCCTTGGGAGGAATTGGCTTCGATGATCTCAAAGACATCAGCAACCTGAAAGGCCATGCTTTCGGCCGCAGCCCGCGCAATATGCGCCTTGCCCGCATTAAAGGACAATCCGCTGATCAGTCCCCGCGCATTGGCATCCCAATGCGGCGAACCCAAGCCCACATGGGCTGGCACCAAACGCACCCCTAGCGCACTGTCGACACTTTGAGCAAGCTCCAGCAAGGCTGTCACATCCGGTTGGGCAAGCAGATCGGCTGCCCAAGGCAGTATTGAGGCACTGACCAAAATATTGCCTTCAAAGGCATAAGTCGCCGTGCCATTCAATTGCCAGGCAATCGTCGTGGTGATGCCTTTTGGGGGAACGACAAAGGCATCCAGCGTTGTCATGATCGAGGAACCGGTGCCAAAGGTGACTTTGCCATCGCCAACCTCAAAAGCCCCATGACCAAACAGCGCCCCATGGGAATCGCCGATTGCAGAGGCAACAGGCACAGCATCAGGCAAGCCCGGCACATCAGCACTATGTCCAAAGATATGGGCGGAATCACAGACCTGAGGCAAAATGGCCATCGGCACATCGAATAGTGCACAAAGGCTCTCGTCCCAACAATGGCGCTCAATGTCAAAAAGCTGGGTGCGGGCGGCATTTGAGGCATCGCAGGCATGCACGGCACCGCCTGTTAATTTCCAGATCAACCAGCAATCCACCGTTCCGACACACAAATCGGCAGGATCTCTCCCCTGCCCGTGATGGTCCAGCAGCCAGCGGATTTTGGTGGCCGGAAAGAGCGGATCAAGCGGCAGGCCCGTGCGCGCAATGACCCCAGACTCTTGACCATCGGCTTTCAGCGCGTCACAAGCCGCTGCCGTTCGCCGGCATTGCCAAGTGATCAGCGGCCCCAATGGCTCTCCGGTCCGGCGATCCCACAGCATCACCGATTCCCGCTGATTTGAAAGACCGATTGCGATAATTTCGGCAGGGCCAACGGCCTCCAGACAGGCCGTCATGGCGGCAACTGTGCTCTGCCAGACCTGCAAGGGGTCTTGTTCAACCCAGCCGGATTGCGGATGTCTTGTTTCGACCGGGCAGGATCCGCGCGCTATGATGTCACCGCTTTGGAGAACGAAGACAGCCTTGCTGTTTGTCGTTCCCTCGTCGATTGCCAATATTCCTCGCTGCATCACTTCCCCCCTCCCTGATACTTGCTTTCTGTCAGCCTGCTATGCCTTGCGCTTGAGAAGCTCTAAAGCTGTGTCAGCAATCCCCTGTGGCGACATGCCAAACTCATCGAGCAGGAATTCCGCCGATCCGGTTGGTGGGAAGACACCGGGCACGCCAAGCCGCTTCATTGGCACAGGGCAGGTTTCGGTGACGATTTCGGCGATGGCGCTGCCAAGACCGCCAAAAATGGAATGCTCTTCGCAGGTTACAATCGCACCGGTTTCCTCTGCGGCTCGCGTGATGGCCGCTTCGTCAATCGGCTTGATGCTCGACATATTCAACACCCGTGCTTTGACCCCTTGAGCTTCAAGGCTCTCAGCGGCCGCGAGCGCACGATGGGTCAGAATGCCGTTGGCGATCAAGGTCACGTCACTTCCTTCCCGGATGGTGTTGGCCTTGCCAAGCGCGAATTCAAAGTCGTCTGGCAGCAATTGCGGCACCCCGGTGCGGCTGAGGCGCAGGAAGATCGGCCCGTCATAGTCCGCAGCGAAGGCAACCGCTGCTGCCGTTTCGATATTGTCGCATGGTGCAACGATTGCGATATTCGGAATGGCCCTTACCCAGGCGAAATCTTCCGTCGAATGATGGGTTGGCCCCAGATTGCCATAGGCCATGCCGGAGCTGATGCCGACCAGTTTGACATTGGTGTCTGAATAGGCCACATCCGCCTTGATCTGCTCAAGCGCCCGCCCTGTCAGAAAGCAGGCCGCGCCACAGACGAAGGGAATTTTTCCGCCATTGGCGAGCCCCGCACCAACACCGACCATTGTCTGCTCGGCGATCCCGACATTGACCAGCCGCTCAGGATAGGCATCGCGGAAGCCATCCAACTTGGAGGAGCCGACCGAGTCATTGCAGACCGCAACAATCGCTTGATTGTTGGCCGCCATTGCCACCAGCGTTGCAGAAAAAGCATCGCGGCAATCATAAAGCTTGGTTTCTTTGGCAAGAGCGGTCATAGAGCTGCCTCCTCGAGTTCGGCCATGGCCTGCTTATATTGGTCTTCACTGGGCACCTTGTGATGCCAGGCGACATTGTCCGACATGAAAGAAATGCCATGCCCTTTGTTGGTGTGGGCGACAATGGCGAGGGGCTTGCCCGCATTGCGCCGATCCGGCGACAAGGCATCCACGATCTCATCCATATTGTGGCCGTCAATTTCCAGCACATCCCAGCCAAAGGCAGCTAGCTTTGGCGCAAAGGGCGCCAGATTGTTTGTTTCTGCCAGTCTGGCACCCTGCTGCAAGCGATTGTGATCAATGATCAGCGTCAGATTGTCGAGCTTATAGTGGGCCGCCGAGGCGATTGCCTCCCAGTTGCTGCCTTCCTGCATTTCTCCATCGCCGGTGACCACATAGGTCCGCCATGTGGCCCCGTCGAGCTTGGCGGCAATCGCCATGCCGACGCCCACCGGCAAGCCATGCCCCAAGGGGCCGGTATTGGTTTCAACTCCGGGCAGTTTGGTGCGGTTTGGATGGCCGTTCAGACGCGAATGGGGCTGGAGGAAGGTCTCGATTTCCTCTTTGGGCAGAAAACCTTTTTCCGCCAATGTCACATAAAGCGCGCAGGCGGTGTGACCCTTGCTTAGAATGAAGCGATCTCTTTGAGGATCCAGCGGCTTGTCCGGATCGACATGCAAGACGTGGAAATAGAGCGCGGTCAGAATATCGATCACCGACATTTCGCCACCAACGTGACCTGCGCCCGCCTCGAAAACGGCCCGCAGATCGCGACGACGGATCCTGTTGGCCATGACTCTCAGATCCCGAGTGTCCATCTCAATCTCCATTCTTGTTTTTCTTCCATTCAAGGCACCGGCGCACCAGTCACCCAACACTCAACGGGCCAGCGCCCCTTGCGACAAATGAAGCCGGTCAGCAACCTGGCCAGGTGAGTGTGGGGACGGGAGGTGTGCCGTGATTGTAAAGGGGCCATTTCATGTAGCGCGTGACGGCTTCCGCCACGATGTCGGCATGATGCCCACGCACCATCGCAACATGATGTTCAAAGCCATTTTTGGTGACGAAATTCATCAGAGCCCGCAGGTCCTTTACCTTGGTGACGGCTATGCCACCATCCATACCAAAGGGATCATTGGTGAAGTCCCCTTCACCGGTGTAGGCCTTGAGCGTGCCGAGGCGATCATCAGACGACAGGCGGAAGAAGGTCATTGGCCCGGGCTCGACCTTGCCCTTCACAGCGCCAAAGCATTTTGACCGCCCAATGGTTTCGCCAAGCACATCCAGCTCGCCGATTTCCGGCGTCGCTCCAATGAATTGCTTGGGATAATTGCCGCAATGGGTGCAGACGCATTTGTCGATTTCATCCGCGTAATTGTTGTTCCAGTCAAGAATCGCGGACGGTGCTCCAGACGCAAGGGTGAGCGCATACATGGAAATCGCGCCCATGACATCCACCTCGCAAGCCGATGGCATCAATTCCTCACCCATCATCGACATCGTAAGGCAAGTGGCACAGCCGAAATTGTCCTGCAGCGACCGCCAGCATTGGATCGCGGAGGCATCGCATTCATTCTCGGCAATCCAGCGGTTCACGGCCAAGGACCATTTTGCCTGTCTTGCAATTTGGCTCTCGGTGATATGGGCCGGGATCGTTCCATAGGCCTTAATCGCATCCAATTTGGCAGCAAGATCCGCATCGCTGTCAGCAATGGCATTGGCGGATGCGATCATCTCGGACATATCCACCGTGACCACCGTCAGACCACTGGCCTGAAGCAGCTTTTCAGAATAGCGCATGGTCTGGAAAGGACCGGTCCGGGCCCCAATGGCACCAATGCGTGCGTTTTTCAGGCCGCGAATTGTGCGGCAAAGGCGGGCGAAGCGGTCAAGATCTGCGCCAAATTCCTCGGACGAAACATCGCAGGTATGCGATGTGGTCTCGGTAAAGGGCACGCCATATTGATAGAAATTATTGGCGACCGACAATTTGCCACAGAAGGCATCGCGTCGAGATTTGACATCGACCTTGTCGACCTCGTCATTGCTGGCCTGCAATAGGATGGGAAGATCGAGCTTGGCGCGATTGATCAATTCGGCAATCGCGATCTCGTCGCCGAAATTCGGCAAACAGATAACCAATCCGTCAAGAACATCACGCTTGGCCGAGAAATGGGCAGCATAGAGCTTGGCGTCATCAATTGACTGGACAGCTCCATTCACCGTTGCATCAAACGGCAAAATTTCGACAGCGACCCCCAATCGGTCCAAATGGGCTATCACCTCGTCCCGCGCCGCCTTGCAGGGCGCGCCATTAAAAAACGCTCGACTTCCGATGACCACACCCAGTGTGATCTTGCGCATTGCGTTTTTGCTCATAGTGGTCTGCTCCTCATCTTTGGAAAATCATAGCGCCCTTTAATCTGGTCTCCCAGCGCCATGAAGCTCCGTCTCTAATTCTCAATTACTATCGATTTCTTTCATTTGCAATCGAAAAACACATTAAAGTTAGAATTGCCATGGCTCTAGTTTACGAGAAATAGCCGCCAAAAGCCAGCATCAAAGCACCGGCCACCTTCCCCAAAATACGCAACTTTTCGCCATTTATTCATATATCTTCCCCTCTATCTTTTGAAACATACGCAGGATGTAGGCGCGCTTATCCACAACCCCCACACCCTTTCAAACCAAAAAAATACGAAAGAAATCGATAGTGATTGACATAAATCGAATGTGTCACTCTTATATTGGAGGAGGCATCCCATTTTGGGATTTTGTCACAATGGAGGAACTTATGAACCTACACCGTAGATTGCTTATTTCCGCGTTCGCCCTTGGCATTTCTGGCATGCTGCCCGGCTTTGCCTCTGCAGAAGGCTTGATCGCAATCATCACACCAAGCCACGACAACCCCTTCTTCAAAGCAGAAGCCGTCGGCGCTGAAGCACGGGCGAAAGAGCTTGGCTATGAAACAGTTGTCATGGTGCATGATGATGATGCCAACAAGCAGTCAGAACTGTTTGACAGCGCAATTGCCAGTGGCGCCAAAGCAATCATTCTTGACAATGCCGGTGCTGATGCCACCGTTTCTGCTGTCCAGCGCGCCAAGGATGCGGGCATTCCATCCTTCCTGATCGACCGCGAAATCACCGCGTCTGGCGTCGCAGTCAGCCAGATTGTTTCCAACAACTATCAGGGCGCTCAGGTCGGCGCGGAGGAATTCGTCAAACTGATGGGTGAGAAAGGTGTCTATGCTGAGCTTTTGGGACGGGAATCCGACACCAATGCGGGCATTCGCTCCTCTGGCTATCATGACGTCATCGATCAATATCCCGACATGAAAATGGTTGCGCAGCAATCTGCAAACTGGTCCCAGACCGAAGCCTATACGGTGATGGAAACCATGTTGCAGGCCAATCCGGACATCAAGGGTGTGATTTCGGGCAATGACACAATGGCAATGGGTGCGTGGGCGGCCCTCAAAGCGGCTGGGCGTGAAGATGTCATCGTTGTCGGCTTTGACGGCTCCAATGATGTGCGCGACTCCATTCTTGCAGGCGGCATCAAGGCAACTGTCCTTCAGCCTGCTTTCCGTCAGGCACAGCTGGCTGTCGAACAGGCAGACAAATATATCAAGACCGGATCAACGGGTATGGAAGAAAAACAGCTAATGGATTGTGTGCTGATCAACAATGACAACGCTTCCAAGCTGGAAACCTTTGCTTTGTCTGAATGATCGTCAGGCAATCGCGCCGGCGCACAGGATCCAACGCGCCAGGTTTACTCTGCGGTGCTGCTGCCATGCAGCGCCGCTTCCCTCGAACGACATGAAGGTTCGACATGACCCGGACCCCTCTTCTGGCGGCCTGTCTCCTGACGATACTGCCCATCGTCGCGGGCTGCAAAATAGTCAAAAATCCCGATCCCAATGATGTAGCCCAAAGCGCGGCTCAAATGACCGACGCCGAACGTATGGCGGTACTGGCACAAGATGTCTATGAGCCAAAACTGTTGCCCTATATGGATGACAAGGCACGAGCCATCACAAACATCCTGGCTGCCATTGCCACTGATCTCGACAAGGCCGGAGAGACTTTCGGCATCCCCAAAGCCAGCGAAGGCAGCCCTTGGAACTTTGTTGCAAAGGGACAGGGCGTTGTTGTTGCCTCCAATCGCACCTCGCGCGCGGCCAAGCTTGAAGTGGATGTGACCGGGGACAGCAAAGCGGACCTAACCGTGCAACTCGGTCCGGTCATCAAGGGAACGGCCTTGCGCGATTCAGCGAGCTTCTTTGTTTTCACCGATTTCCGCGATCAGATTGAATTTGCCAAACTGGCACGGGCCCTAAACGATGTGGCCAGTGCTGCCATTGACCTGCCAGAGGGTGATCTGATTGGCCAGTCGGTGCGTTTCACAGGTGCCTTCAGTCTGCCGAAACAACGTGATCCGATCCTGCTGGTGCCGGTGCAGATCGCTGTGGAGGACTGAGCGATGTCAGCCAATGAAACCACCCCCAAGACGGGTCCGGACATCGGCCTGAAAATCCGCGACGGGGTTAAAGTCTATCCGGGAACCATCGCGCTCAATCATGTCGATTTTGACCTCTATATGGGCGCTGTGAATGTGCTTGTCGGGGAGAATGGCGCGGGCAAATCAACCATGATGAAAATCGTGGCTGGAGTTGAGCCGCTGACCCTTGGCAGCATGGAATTGTGGGGCGACCCGGTTAAATTCTACAACAAAAATCAGGCCGAAGCCGCGGGCATCGGTATTGTGTTTCAGGAACTCAATCTGTTTCCCAATTTGAGTGTGGCGGAAAATATCTTCATCGGGCGTGAAAAGACACGCGCCGGGATCGATATTGATCGCGACCATCAGCGCGCAGAAACCCGCAAAATCCTCAAGCGCCTTGAGCATGAAGATATCGACCCCGATACCCCCGTGGGTGACTTGCGCATTGGCCAGCAACAGATCGTTGAGATTGCCAAATCATTGGTTCAGAATGCCCGCATTCTGATCCTTGATGAGCCGACATCGGCCCTGTCAGCCAATGAGGTCGAGATCCTCTTTCGCGTCATCCGCGACCTCAAGTCCGAAGGGGTCGGCATTGTCTATATTTCGCACCGATTGGAGGAATTGGTGCGGATTGGTGACTATATTACCGTCTTGAGGGACGGCAAAATCACCGGCGCCCGTTCGATGGACGGGATTGATGTGAGCTGGATCGTGAAAAACATGATCGGCGGAGCCTCAAAGGACTTTCCCAAAACCCAAGTGCTGGAATTTGGCGAGGAAATCTTTCGCGCAGAAAATATCACCTTGCCAAGAATGGGCGGCGGCTATCTTGTCGATCAGGTATCCATGTCCGTTCGGGCCGGCGAGATTTTGGGTGTTTATGGCTTGATGGGCGCGGGTCGTTCCGAGTTCTTTGAGTGCATTATGGCTCAGCATCCCTCTGCAGGTGGCAAGGTTTTCGTGGCAGGGCAAGAGGTGCGCGACAAGAGCGTGGCAGGCCGCATCAATCATGGCATCGCTCTGATCCCTGAAAACCGCAAGCAGGATGGCCTGATCGAGATATTGCCCATTCGCGAAAATATCACCCTGTCCTCATTGAGAGAGTTTACAAAGCTGTTTCATATGAGCCTTGTCCGCGAGGCGAAAGCAGCTGCTGACTATGTCCGCAAGCTGTCGATCAAGATTGCCTCATTGGAAAATCCGGTTTCCAGCCTGTCGGGCGGCAACCAGCAGAAGGTGGTGGTTTCCAAGGCGCTGATGACCCATCCAAAGATTCTTCTGATGGATGAACCCTCACGCGGGATCGATATTGGCGCCAAGGCCGAAATGTTCCGCACCATGCGGGAACTGACCGCTGAGGGTCTCGGCATCATCTTTGTCACGTCCGACCTTGAAGAGGTGATGGCGCTGAGCGACAGAATTGTCGTGATGGCAAACGGACAGATCAGCGGCGAGTTCGACGCGCAAAGCGTGACCAGCGAGGAACTCGTCTCCGCATCCACACCAGGAAAAGTCAACGAACATCGCGCTTTGGAGGAAGCCCTATCATGAATAGTGCCACAGCGAACCCCACAGCCAATCCATCAACGGACAACACATCAGGTGCTCTGTTGCTTTTGCTACTAAAAGCACGCACCTTCATTGCGCTTATTCTTGTCTTTGCCTTCTTTGCCTTTGCTGCGCCAAATTTTCTCAGCACGGCCAACATGATTATCATGTCCAAACATGTCGCGCTGAATGCCTTTCTGGCGATCGGCATGACCTTTGTCATCATCACCGGTGGCATTGATCTTTCGGTCGGCTCAATTGTGGGCTTTTGCGGCATGGTCGCCGGATGGCTCATTCTCAATGGGGTTGATTTGGGTCTTGGCTGGACAATCCAGTTCAACACAATCGAAATCATGCTTGTCGTCATTTGCGTTGGCATCCTGATTGGCCTTGTGAATGGCATTCTCATAACCAAGCTCAATGTGGCGCCCTTCATTGCCACACTTGGCATGCTGTATGTCGCGCGCGGTGGGGCTTTGCTCTCGTCCGACGGCCGCACATTCCCCAATCTCAATGGGTCAGCAGACTATGGCAATGACAGCTTTTATCTGATTGGAGCAGGCGATTTTCTCGGCATGCCTATCTCGATCTGGATGCTGGTCGTGGTTGGATTGGGGGCGGCCTATGTGGCCAGCCGCACACCGCTTGGTCGCTATATTTATGCGGTGGGTGGCAATGAAAAGGGCGCAGCCCTCTCCGGCGTCAATGTCCATATGGTCAAAATCGCGGTCTATATGTTTTCTGGCTTCTGCGCGGCCTTGGTCGGGTTGATCATCTCCTCGCAATTGGTTGCGTCTCACCCAGCAACCGGCAATATGTTCGAACTCAATGCCATCGCGGCAGCTGTGCTGGGCGGCACCTCGATGTCTGGCGGGCGCGGCAAGATTGCGGGCACTATCGTGGGGGCTTTCGTCATCGGCATCCTGTCTGACGGTCTGGTGATGATGGGCGTCTCCGCCTTCTGGCAGACCGTGATCAAGGGCCTTGTAATCATCGCCGCTGTTGTCGTTGATCAGGCACAACAGAAGCTGCAAGCCCGGGTCGTGCTGCAACAGCAGGCCGCCCTAAACGAGTAGCATCCGCTTCGATGCAAGCTCAAAAGCATGATCTCTGTCGACCTTTCTCGGTCGACAGAGCTTTTCAAGCGAGATCCATTGCCTTCGATTCAGCGGAGTGCTAGGAAAAGCCAGTTTCGCCAGATGAGATCCGGATCACAATGAACAAGCCGAACGAGAAAATAACAGCGACCACAAATGACGGGATTACCGGCCTTTTGGCTGAGCCTCGCCGGCGCAAGATCCTCGAGTGGCTCCGAGAGGAAGGCAGTGCTCGGGTGCGGGATCTGTCGGCAGCCTTTGAAGTCTCCGAAGCCACGATCCGTCAGGATCTGGAAAGGCTGGAAGCCGAAGGCAGCATCACCCGTGAGCATGGCGGTGCGCATCTGCGACGACAATCCCCTGCTCCCGTCGGAACGATGGTTCTCCAGCATATGGAGAATATGGACAAGAAGCGCCTGATCGGCAGTTATGCCGCTTCGCTGGTTGGCAATCATGAAACCATCATCATGGATGCTGGCACCACCACCACGGAAGTTGCCACCCGCATCACCGATCGCCAGGGCATGACAGTGATCACCAATGCGCTCAACATTGCCATCATCCTTGGTCAGTCTCCCGGCTATGCGGTCCATCTTCCGGGTGGTCAGTTCAAGTCACCAACCCTGTCGATCAGCGGCGACCATGCGGTTGAGTATTTCAAGAATATTTATGCTGGAAAGCTGTTTCTGGCGACGGCTGGCGTAGGGGCCGACACAGGCCTTACCTATCCCAGCTTCGCGGATCTTGAACTGAAAAAAGCCATGATCCGGGCCGCGTCCCATGTCTATCTCGTCGCGGACTCCACCAAGGTGAACAAATCATCCTTCACTCGCCTCGGAGCGCTGGAGTTGATCCATTCCTTCATCACCGATGATGGCATTTCCGATCGTGATGCCAAGGAATTCGAAAAGCGCGGTGTCGAAGTTCTGATTGCCAGATAACTCCTCAATGCTTTCGGGCATGGCAAGTTTATCTGAAGGGATGTAGTCGAAACGCATGGCCTTGGCACGCGAGATCGCGGTTTCATAACGACGAACGGCCACAGGTGTTGTTTGGCCTTCCATTCGCAATTCGGTCCAGTAATCATCGTCTGCTTTCTCTGTCGCATCGCGACGTAAGCGCGCCGTACCCAGATCGTCCGTATCAAGAGACCGGCGTATCATGGCTTCATCATAGTGATTGGCGACATCCACGGGAACACGCCTTACATAATGCCAGCGCCTCCCTCGTTCTTGCATGTAGCGATTTTCTTTGCGTATCCGGAGATCCATGTCACACAATTCGTTACACAAAATACCGCATGACACAGCCGCCAACATAGGCGTGTCGGTCAATGAATTGATTTTAAATGGAAATTTGATATGGCAACATCAGGGATATGGTAAAGTCGGGTGAGTTGCAATCAATTATATAAACGGCTAGTTTCTGCCATTTTCATCGAAATATAGGCCACATTGTTACACAAATTGTTGCGCAGCCAGAGCGATCTAGGTCTCGGTTCAGATCCCCATCACCGCATGGGATAAACTCGTAAAATGGGCGAATGGTGTTGAAAAAGTAGCTGTTGAAGTAATCGCTTGGTCCTGATTCAATCCTTTTAGGAAAAGGGGGGATTTGCGAATGCTGGGACCGAGGCAAGTTGCGCAGGCAGCGCTCTTTTACGA